>NZ_JASJXJ010000135.1:0-11395 GCF_035018685.1 Cryobacterium sp. RTC2.1 | reverse complement strand
GCCGTACTTGACGCCTTCAAGGCGGTCGTGACGGTCATGGAGCTGCTTTCTCGCGTGGGTGAAGAGGTGTTACTTGTTGCGGTCGACCAGGTTCGTTTGGATCTGATCGGTCGATTGCTGGATCACCTCGTCGGGTGTCATCTGCCCGTCGAGCATCTTCTGCAAGTTGTTACCGAGATAGTTGACGGCGCTCGCCCACCAGGTGGGGGTGGGGGTGCCACCTGGGATCTGGTTGCCCGCCTCGATAGCGGTCTTCCAGAGGTCTTGTCCGCCCATGGCGTCGATGGTGCCGAACAGCGGTGTGTTCGGATCAGCGGCCGCCTTGTAGCTGGGTACCGACGTATTCAGACCCTTCGGGTAGACGGAGTTCGGCCCGTAGACAGCCGTGTATCCGTTCTTGTCGTACATCAGGAAGTTGTAGAACAAGGCCGCAGCTTTCGGGTTCTTCGCGGCCTTGGGGATGACGAACGACGAGCCACCCATCGCGCCCGAGTGGGCTCCATCTGCCGTCCAGGACGGTAGCGGCATGGCCCGCCAATTGCCCGAAGTCTTTGGGAGTAGTTGCTGCGGGGCAAAGTCGAACCAAATCGACCATGGGTAGAACACCTGCTGGCCGGAATCGAGCGTCTGCACGTCCGTGGGCCCGAGGTACTCCGCACGCGTGCCGAGCTTCTCTTTCTGAACGGTATCGAGCCACGTGAGGATTTGCTTATACTCGGGCGAATCAAGGCGCAACTTTCCCGATGCGTCGGTCATGCTCGTGCCTTGCTGGCTCGCGAACATCTCAAGCCACAATTGCCCCAGGAAGGCGCTCTGTTCGAGGTGTATTGGACCCGACGACGGATCGGCGGCTTTAACTTTCTTGGCAGCGGTGAGCAGGTCGTCGTAGGTCTTGATGCCTGCCGGATCGATTCCATCCTTTTCGAGCACGCTCGCGTTGTAGAAGAGAAGACCGGGGTCCAGATCGAACGGGATGCCGTAGATTCCGCCATTGAGCGAGTTGACGTCGACCTTTTGTTTCGCGATGTCCTGAACGTATGGCTTGAGAACGTCGCTGAGATCCCACAGGTCATTGGCAAAGCCCGGGACCTTCGCGTCGTCGAGGAAGACGCCGTCAGGTACGTCAGTTGAGGAGATGAGGGTATTTTGCAGCTTTGCGTCGATGTCAACGGCCTGGTGATTGACCTTGACGTTCGGGTACTTCTCGTTGAATTTGGCGATCGTCGCATCGAAGACGTTGAAGAGATCGCCAGAGCGGTCCCAAATGGTGATCTCCCCTGTGGCGTCCTTATCAGTCGGTGCCGTAAGAACGTTCGGATTCGATGTGCCGGTCACGCTCGAAGAGTCATTTCCAATCGCCGGGCCGCAGGCGCTAACGCCAACGGCTACGGCGACAGCGACGCCAAGCGCTCCGAAACGAGAGAAGGCGCGGTGCTGCCGCAGAGCCGAAGCGCTCGCGCCGGGCCTTCTGGGCTGCGTGGGTGTGCTGTGCATGAACACTCCTTTGTGATCGGTGCCTCGCTCCCGCAGTCGAACACCCAACGGTCTCCGAGAGTGAAATACGGTGCGACGCTGCTGACGTTTGCCAACGTATGCAAAAGGATAGCGCGGAATTGCGTACGTTGCAAAGATAAGCTGGCACAACAGTTGTTCAGCTAGTGGAGGTCCGATGCCCGCAACGCTTAAAGACGTAGCTGATCACGCGAAGGTCTCCATGCGCACTGTGTCAAACGTGGTCAGCGGTTACGAACACGTCAGCAAAAAGATGCGTGAGCGCGTCATGACTGCGATCGCCGACCTTGACTATCGACCCAACCTCGTAGCACGTACCCTGCGCACCGGTCGCACGGGCGTGCTTGCGCTCGTCGTGCCCGAAATCGACGTTCCATACTTCAGCGAGCTCGCCCGGGATGTCATCCGGGCGGCGACTTCGTTCGGGTACCGGGTGATGATCGATCAGACAGGGCACGACCATGAACGCGAACGCGACTTGCTCGTTGGCGGTGACCGCAACATGCTCTTCGACGGCATCCTCTTCAGCCCACTCGCGACAAAAGCACAGCTCGATGCCGTGGAGGATCGCGTGACCCTGCCGTTCGTGCTGCTTGGCGAGCACGAGTTCGACGGCCGGTTCGATCACGTGGCCATCGATAACTTCAAGGCAGCGCAAGAAGCCACCATGCACCTGCTCGCTATAGGACGATCACGCATAGCCGCAATCGGAGAGCAACCCTTCGAGAGCTACGCGACCCCGCACCTTCGCACAGCGGGATACCTCGCTGCGCTCGATTCTGCTGGCATCGCTTCAGATGCGGACCTCATAAAGCCGGCCGTGCACTACCGCCGGGCCGACGGCTATGCGGCCACGCAACAGTTGCTCAAACTGCCAGATCGGCCCGACGCAATCTTCTGCTACTCCGACATCCTCGCCATGGGAGCGATGCGAGCCGTCTTCGACGCGGGGCTTATCGTCCCGAAAGACATAGCGATCATCGGTATCGACGACATCGAAGAAGGTCAATATTCACGCCCAACCCTCTCAACAGTGTCCCTGGACACCGAGTTCATAGCCCACCACGCCGTTGCCACTCTGGCCGCTCGTATCGACGATCCCGAGAGAACGGCTGAAGAAGTCGTAGCACCCCACTCCCTCAAAGTTCGAGAAAGTAGCGCCTAACCGGGCACCTCATATCCTCATCACGATGACGGGGGAACATGTGCTGCCTGACCAACGCCTGGCCAATGGCTCGGCTGGTCCTTAGTTGAAGACCATTCCGCCGTCGACGAGGATCGACTGTCCGGTGATGTAGTTGGAGTCGGGACCGGACAGGAAGGAGACGAGGCCGGCGACCTCGGAGGCTTCGGAGAGGCGGGCGAGAGTGATGCCGTTGGTGAACTGGTCCCAGCCCCACTCTTCGGGCTTGCCCGCGTCGGTTGCTACTTTTTTCGCCAGTTCCTCCATGAGGGGGGGTCTTGACGATGCCGGGGGCGTAGGTGTTGACCGTGATGCCGAACTGGGCAAGGTCCCTGGCCGCTGTCTGAGACAAGCCACGAATGGCGAACTTCGTGGCCGAGTACAACGCAATGCCGGGGTTCCCGACGTGGCCGGCCTGGGAGGCGGCACTAATGATTTTTCCCCCGTGGCCGAGCTCTTTGAACGCCTTCGTGGCTGCCTGAATGCCCCACATTCCGCTGAGGTGGCCATGCTTATATCTGGGGGAGGGGTCGAGTCCGCGGAGTCTCGTTCTCCTGGGTTGGAACACACGCCGAGGGCCCACGCTCGCAGGGTGCCGCGGAAGGGCTTTCACGGCAGGCGGGGAGGGATGCTGGAGTATCAGACTAGGGTCCCGGCCGGCTGCGGCGGTAACCTGACATCACTTCCCGGCATTTCCCGGTGGGCAAGGGGCGCATGGTTCCGGTGGCTGGCATGAGCCGGGGTACCAAAAGGCGTCGATAACGAGAGCGAGCAACTATGGGCGAGACGCACGCGTCTACGACGACGAGCGGGCGGCAGGCAAGGTCGTTGACCGGAGAGCGCAAGCGGGAGCAGATCCTCGACGCTTCTGTACAGGTCTTTGGTACCGGTGGCGCAGCCGCTGTGACTCATCGTGCGGTCGCGAGGGTCGCTCGTGTGCCGCTTGGCTCGACGACCTACTACTTCACCGACCGCAACGACTTGTTACTGCAGACGATGGCCCACGCCCGGAGGACCGAGGCGGCCCGGCTCGCCGCGATCGTCGAGGCGCTGCATGGGGAGCTGACCGTCGAGCGCTCAGTCGAGGTGTTAACTGAGATGTTCTTCGATAAGACGGTCGCAGACCCGCTCTACGACCTTGCGCTGTTCGAGATGTTCATGGAAGCGACCCGGAACATCACAGTGCGAAACGAAGCGCGCGGCTGGTCGACCATGATTGGCGCTTTGGTCGACCGCGTCCTGCCCGCCAGCGAACCGACAGTGCCTCGTGCGACCGTCGTGCAGATCGTCGCGTGCTTAATTGACGGCTTGATGCTTGAGGCCGTGTCCAACGGACAGCTGAGCGTTGCCGACCTCGCCGAGCGGCTTCAGATTGTTGTTGAGCGGTTGTGCCTACGGCTCTAGAGTCCTGCACCTGAAATTTTCTGGTTGTGTTGCAGAACGGAACGCGTTTCGAACTGGACGTCCGAAGACCGAGCTGATTCCTAGGGGCGAAGCGCGGCAGCGGTTATTGCGCTGGGTGAGGCGGCGAAGTCCTCGCAGGGTTTGGCGTTGCGGTCACGGATCGTGCTCGGTCGCGTGAGGGCCTGAATAAGCAACAGGGTGCAGGGCGGGCGCTGTTCGCCGAACGCAGTCAGTAAGTGGCGTGCCCGCTTCCTGGACTCTCGACTGGATGCGTTGGTCGATGAGCCGCGCCCGAGACGCCCGGCAACGATCGCGGCCGAGCAGGTCGAGGCAGCCGTTGTGGCAATTGGAGTCAACGTCGGAGAATGCCGACCGTAGTGGATTGTCGAGATTGTCGATCGGGCGGATCTGGAAGGCACTTGAGCTGAAGCCCACTGAGACAAGTTCAAGCTCACGAACGATCCGCTGAGTATCTTAAAGCCCTGAGCGCCACACAATCGGGTGGTTCAGCGCCGGGGATTGTGCGAGAGTCCGCCAGCAGTTGCGTGGTTTGGCACCGCTGACGCGCTCGGTCGCGTGAATAGACGGTCACGAGTGCTGCATGCTCGCGCATGTTGTAGTTGCCGGTCTCGACCCAGATCCGGACTGGTTTGGGTCGGCGTCAACACGGGCGCAGCGTCCCACCTTTCAAGCCGCGTATCGGCAACATCGACCCATGGTCAAAGGTGCGCTTGCTTGGATGACTCGCCGCGCGCCGTGCCCCCTACCGGGCGTGACGAAAAACAACGCCTGGTGGGTGAACCGGGCCGCTGAAATCAGCCTCAAACGGCTCCTCGAACTCGGACTCGCCACCTCCCACCCCGCCAGGCAACGGCCATGGGAGCTGCCCGGATTAGCCGCTCGGCCCGAAGTCATCAACGCGTCCAGACAGCCACCGGCCCCGCTCGAACTACGCACCGCTCTTCGTGTCATCGACACCCGCGTGAACTCTTACATCGCCCGGGAGCGACTGGGGAACGCCGCCTGAAAACTCAAGACAAACGCCAAAGATCTGACCCCAAGGATCGCTAGGTGCACCAGCGCACAGATGTGTTACGTTAAAGAACAAAGGTTGTACGTTTGTACACGTTGGACAAATCCCGTCTTTGGCAGCGTTCGGCCTTCGAACAATTTCGTTCAGCGGTATGTCAAGTAAAGGATCAACAGCAATGACAATGCAGTCAGATAGTCCTCCGACAGGCGCCGCCGACCCAGCGAAGGGACGTCCGACCTTCCGAATGTTCGACATGGTCCTGTTCTCCGTGGCCGCGATGCTGTTGCTCTCGCAGCTGACCGTAACGGCCGCCGTCGGGCCGACGGCGATTTTCTGGACCGTCGCGATCATTATCTTGTTCTTTGTCCCCTACGGCCTGGTCACGAGTGAGCTCGGCTCGGCTTACCCGGATGCCGGCGGCATCTACGCCTGGGTCGTGCGAGCGTTCGGCAACCGTTGGGGGAGCCGGGTTTCCTGGTGGTACTGGCTCAACGTGGGCTTGTGGGTACCGAGCGTTTACTTGATGTTCTCGGGTGCGATCTCGTCGATGTTCTTCGGTGGGCACCTGAACTTTTGGATCCAGGTAGCAATTACCGTCACTCTGATCTGGATCAACTACTGGGTCAACGCCCATAGCCTGAAGATCGGCACCTGGGTATCAAACCTCGGAGCCGGCATCACGATCGTCGTCATAGTAGCGCTCGTCATTGCCGGCGGGATCTACGCTTCGGCGAACGGCTCGGCAACCTCCTGGACACTGGACACGCTTATTCCTACGGATGCACTGCCCGCGTTTATCGCAGCGCTACCGATTGTGATCTACAACTTCCTCGGCTTCGAGCTGATGTCGTCCGCCTCGACACAGATGGCCAACCCGCAGCGCGACGTACCTAAGACGATCTTCATCGCCGGCGTCCTCATCGGAGGGTTTTACCTCCTCGCGACCGTTGGCATGCAGCTCATCCTCCCAGCCGATGAAATATCTAAAACCACCGGCCTAATCGACGCCCTCCGTCACGGATTCGGCGACTCACCCATTGCCAACGCGGTCGTGACGATCCTCGGCATTGGTGCACTATTCTGCTTCTTTGCCAGTCTGGTGCCATGGACTATCGGCGCGAACCTCGCCGCCGCCGAGGCTGCCCAGCAGGGCGACCTGCCCAAGGCGTTCGCCCGGACACACCCAACCCGTGGCACTCCGGTCGGCGCAGCGATGCTCTGCTCCATCGTCGGGACGGTTTTCACTGTCGGGTACGCGGCGTTGTTCTCCGTGACCGACGGCGCGATCGACGCTCTCTTCTGGAACCTGTTCGCCTTCTCTTCAGTCATCTTCCTGCTGCCCTACATCGTGATGATGCTGGCGTTCGCCAAGCTCCGGCGTATCGACGCGGGCCGGCCGCGGCCCTACCGAGTCCCGGGCGGTCCAATTATGACGTGGCTGATGACGTGGATCCCGGTGGTCCTGCTTGGGGCAGCCGCGGTGTTCTTCGTCTGGAACCCCTACGATTATTCGCTCACGGTGACCGGGTCGATCCTGATCGGCCTCGTCGTGACGGTCGCCTTCCAGGAGTACTTCTGCGCCAAGTCGCCCGAGTGGACACGCCAGCGGGCCATCGAGCGCGGCGAGGACCCGACACTTCCAGCTCCTTCCCAGGCGCCCAACTCTGACCTCATTCAATCTTGAAAGGCTGCTTCTTATGACTCTTACTCTCGATTCCACCCCCGGCTCAGACGGCTACCGGATGCCGGCGGAGTGGGCTCACCACAGCGGTTGCTGGTTGATCTGGCCCGAGCGCCCGGACAATTGGCGCCTCGGCGGCAAGCCGGCGCAGGCCGCGTTCGCCCGGGTAGCGACGGCGATCTCCGGTACGGAGGCCGTGACTGTCGCTGTCTCCGCCCGGCAGTACGACAACGCCCGCAGCGAGCTCGGTGAGCATATCCGGATCGTCGAAATGTCCAACGATGACTCCTGGATCCGGGATTGCGGGCCGACCTTCGTCGTGAATGATGTTGGAGACGTGCGCGGCGTTGACTGGGACTTCAACGCTTGGGGCGGCCTCGTGGATGGGCTCTACTTTCCTTGGGCGGCCGACGACGCCGTCGCGGGCAAGGTGCTGGAGATCGAGGGTGTGGTCCGGTACAAGGCCTCGTTCGTGCTCGAAGGAGGATCGATCGATGTCGACGGCGAGGGAACGCTCCTGGTGACGGAGGAGTGCCTGCTGTCGCCCGGGCGCAACCCCGACCTGACCCAGGAAGACCTCGAGAGGCTGCTGCATAGTTATCTCGGTGTCGACGTCATCATCTGGTTGCCTTTTGGGGTCTACCTCGACGAGACGAACGGACACGTGGACAACTTCTGCCGGTTCGTCGCGCCAGGCAAGGTCATGCTGACGTGGACAGACGACCGGACAGACCCGCAGTACGCCCGTTCGGCGGCCGCGCTGGAGGTCCTCGAAAACGCCGTGGACGCCCGCGGTCGCACGCTCGAGGTCGTCAAACTCCACCAGCCCGGTCCGATCTTCATCACCGCCGAGGAGTCCGGCGGAGTCGACTCGATCGCCGGCACTCTGCCGCGCGGAGCCGGTGATCGGCTGGCCGGCTCCTACGTGAACTCATATATTGGCAACGACGTCGTCGTGCTGCCGATCTTTGATGATCCCCATGATGACGCGGCGGTCGCGGCCTACACCGAGCTGTTCGCGCCGCGCCGGGTCGTCACGGTACCAGGCCGGGAGATCCTGCTCGGCGGCGGCAACGTTCATTGCATCACCCAGCAACAGCCCTCCGGCGACTAGTCGGCCGACGGCGGCCGACCCTACCGGGGCACCGCCACTTTCCCCCCTTTTTCCGCATCTTTGGTACGACTCGCCCATTCGCTGGCGACCGCCCGTGCCTCGCCATGCCCTCAAACGCGCCCAACAAGCCCCGCGTCGACCCTTTCAAAGGAGACCATTATGACCGCACGTAACTTCATCGATACCCAGGACCTCACCAAAGACGAGGTGCTCGATATCGTCCATCTCGGCCTCGCCCTCAAGCGGTGTGTCGCGGTGGGCTACTTCCCCCCGCTGTTGCACGGCCGCACTCTCGGGATGATCTTCGAGCAGTCCTCTACCCGGACCCGGGTCTCGTTCCAGACCGCGATGTCACAGCTTGGCGGACACGCCCAGTACCTAGCGCCTGGCCAGATCCAGCTCGGTGGGCACGAGTCGATCGAGGACACCGCCCGCGTGCTGTCCCGATTGGTGGACGTCGTTATGGCGCGGGTCGCGCGGCACGCGACGGTCGTGGAACTCGCGAAGTACTCGACGATCCCCGTGCTCAACGGCATGTCCGACTACAACCACCCAACGCAGGAGATCGGCGATCTCATTACGATGGTCGAGCACTTGCCGAAGGGCAAGCGCCTCGAGGATTGCAAGGTCGTCTTCGTCGGCGACGCCACCCAGGTCTGCGCCTCCCTGATGATGATCACCACGAAGATGGGCATGCAGTTCGTTCAGTTCGGTCCGAAGGCCTTCCAGCTCCGCGAAGAGATGCAGGCGATCGGTCGCCAGAACGCCGTCGTGTCGGGTGGCAGTATCGTCGTGACCGACGATGCTTCGAAGGCTTTGGCTGGCGCAGACTTCGTCTATACCGACGTCTGGTACGGCGACTACGAGGCCGAGCTGGGCGAGGAGGCGCGCCTGGCCGCCTTCATGCCGAAGTACCAGGTGAACCCCGAGCTCATGGCCTTGGCCGAGCCGGACGCGAAATTCATGCACTGCCTGCCCGCCACCCGCGGTGAAGAGGTCACCGATGGGGTCCTCGACTCGGAAGTCTCGCTGGCCTTCGACGAGGCGGGCAACCGACTTACGGCACAGCGCGCGCTGCTCGTGTACTTCCTACGTCCCGAGGTTGCGAACTCGATCAAGGTCGACGCTGCGAAGGCAGAGCTCGGGACCCTGCTCGCCGAAATTCTGTAGAGGTCCGACATGTCACGCATCGTGATCGCCCTGGGCGGAAACGCCCTGGGCAGCACCGCAACGGAGCAGCGCGCCTGCATCGACGAGGCCACTCCCTCGCTCGTCGGTCTAATCGCCCAGGGGCACGAAATCATCGTGTCTCACGGCAACGGCCCGCAGGTCGGGGCTATCAGCCTCGCATTCGAGATCGCATCGCAACACACCGACCGGGTGACCCCTATGGACCTGGCCGAGTGCACCGCGATGAGCCAGGGGTACATCGGGTATCACCTGCAACAGGGGATCGCGAAGGAGCTCCGGCGGGTCGGCATGCCCTGGCACGTCGCCTCCGTCGTGACACAGGTGGAGGTGGCCGCCGACGACCCCGCATTCGCGCATCCGACCAAACCGATCGGCGGCTTCTATGACGAGGCCGATGCACGGGCACTGATGGCCGGGCGGCCAGGTCTTGTCATGGCCGAGGATTCCGGGCGAGGGTGGCGGACCGTCGTCGCGTCACCGCGCCCGGTAGACATCGTTGAGCGTGATTCGATCCTCAACCTGCTCGATCACGAGTTCATCGTGGTCGCGTGCGGCGGGGGTGGCATCCCCGTGGCCCGGGACAAGGCGGGCGAGCTGCACGGTGTTCCGGCCGTCATCGACAAGGACTTCGCCTCGGCGAAGCTCGCCGAAGTAGTCGGGGCGGACGTTTTCTTCATCCTCACGGCCGTGGACCGGGTCGCAATCGGCTTCGGCACGCCCCAGCAGCGCGACCTGGAAAAGCTCGACCTTGCCGAAGCGCGGCGCTACCTGGACGACGGACAGTTCGGCGCTGGCTCAATGGCTCCTAAGGTCCAGGCCGCGATCAATTTCGTGGCTAGCGGCCCCGGGCGGACCGCGGTGATCTGCTCGCTCAAGAACGCCCCGCTCGCTATGAAGGGTCAGAGCGGGACGGTGATCCACAGGTAGCAGTATTTCGCCAGTGCGCGTAACCGGGGCGGCAACCGCCCACCGTTTGCCCGGCGCGGATAGTCGTGTTCGGCTACGTGATCGCAAGCGAGGGGGCTGCTCGCGTTGACATGGATCAGATGGTGCTCGCTGTTGGGGCGGCGTCCTGGCCGCGATCAGCGACACCAGCAGGCGATCTCTCTCATCGTGGACCAGCCCGGCGGCCACCACCGTTTGAGCTGAGGAGAACCGGATCCGAAATCAGGATCACGCAAAAGCCATACAATTGACCAAGCGATCAATAAACCCGACGTAAAACTAGACATTGGGCTGTCATGTCAACTCTTCCGAGTCGGGCCAAGCGAAAGAGCCGCGCCGAGCGCGCCGCCGAGATCGGGCGCACGGCTCGGGAGATCGCCCGCTACGACGGCCTGGACGCCATCACGCTCCGGGCGATTGCGCTGCGCATCGGCGTGACGTCCGCGCTGGTCAGCCACTATCAGCCCAGCATGGAGGGGCTTGTTGCGTCGACATTCGGCTCGATCGTTTCCGCCGAGCTCGCCGAGGTCCAGCGGGAGCTGGCGGCAATGCCGAGCGCCGTCGAGGCCCTGCGCGCCTTGATCCGAGACCTCCTCGGACCCGAGCGCAGCACGGTCACGAGTCTCTGGTTGGACGCGTGGAGCGTCGCGCGACGAAACGCGGCCCTAGCCCGCGAGGTCGCGGTGCAGATGGACGCCTGGCAGGAGTTCTTGGTCAGCGTGCTGAACCGTGGCTGCGCGCGCGGTGAGTTCGCCGTCGCCGACCCCGGTGCCCTGGCCTGGCAGCTGCTCGCGATCATCGACGGCCTCGACGCCCACGCCGTGATGCACCACGGCGACGCGCGCGACCAGCGCGACCTCGTGCGCACGATCGCCGAACACGAGCTCGGCCTGCCCACAGGAACACTAGCGCCGGCGTACCTTATTGACCGTGGGCGCCCTCTGAAGGGCACGTCGCACTAGTAGCTCGACGTCGCGGCTGTGGGCTACGCCAGCGCATAGAGACGGGGCCTTAGCAGGTCCGTGATGACGACACTGTCGCTTGCGTCGAGGGCGTCGAGGGCGCGATCGCAGTTCGGCTGCGAGGCTCCATCGCCGGAAACGTCGCTGTCGACGTGAGGGTCATCACGCCGGAAACCAGCGGCCAGAAGGTCCACCACTTACCGGTCGGTGAATTGATGGCGCGTCGATACGCGGGCGTAACCGATCAGCTTCATCACCATCCTCTTGGCTGCCTCATAACTAACGGTGAATACGGCTCTCCTGACTCTTCCGTGGGTTAGTCCCGGCCGGGAAGCACGGGTTTGTGCCCGCCGAGGCTGAGCATTGCGAG
>NZ_JASJXJ010000134.1:0-11469 GCF_035018685.1 Cryobacterium sp. RTC2.1 | reverse complement strand
GGCCTGGACCCGGCTGCTCAGGCCCCTCGTCGACCGGATCGACGGCCTCGTCTCCTTCACCGGCCACCAACTGCTGCGCTGGCCGGATGACCCGCGCGCCGCCCTCGACTACGGCCTCCGCGTGCTCGCCCTCGGCACCCCCGCCGGGCGGATGCTGTTCCACGGCCCGGCCGCGCCGGCCCTCCTCTCCGGCGTGGCCGCACACGCTCCCGGCCGCCAGCCCGCACTCGCGCAGGCGGGGGCCGGGCTGCTCCTCGCGGCGGAGGCGCACGCCGAGGGCTGGGGCTACCCCGTCGGCGGAGCGCAGGCGATCGCCGACGCTCTCGTCGCCGACCTGCTCGCCCACGGCGGCACGCTGCGGCTGAACACCGAGGTGCGCGGGCCCGGCGACCTCGACCCGGCCAGGGTGACCCTGCTCGACACCTCGACGGTCTTCCTCGACCGTTTCGCGGGCCCGGCGCTTCCCGACGGCTACCGGCGTGCGCTCCGCCGGTACCGCTACGGCACCGGGGTCGCCAAGGTCGACTTCGCGCTGTCCGGCCCGGTGCCCTGGACGAACCCCCGGCTCGCCCTCGCGCCGACCGTGCATCTCGGCGGCATCCGGGTCGAGGTCGAACGTGCCGAACGGCTGTTGTCCGGGGGACGCTCGCCGCGGCATCCGTTCGTGCTGCTCGCCCAGCCGAGTGTGCTCGACGCGAGGCGGGCGCCGGCAGGGAAGGCCGTGCTCTGGGCGTACACCCACGTTCCGGCCGGCTGGAACGGCGACCCGGCCCTCGCGATCGTGCGCGCGATCGAACGCTACGCGCCCGGATTCCGCGACACGATCCTCGCCGCCGCGAGCCACACGCCCGCAGAGCTCGCCGCAGGGAATCCGAACCTCATCGGCGGCGACATCCTCGGCGGGGCCGTCTCCCTGCGCCAGCTCGTCAAGCGACCGGTGGTGTCGACCCACCCCTGGCGCACGCCTGTTCCCGGGCTCTACCTCTGCTCGGCGTCGACGCCGCCAGGTCCCGCCGTGCACGGCATGAACGGATGCTTCGCCGCCGCGCTCGCCCTGCGCGAGCACTTCGGAATCCACACCCTTCCCGACCTCGCCCCCTGACCGAGCGGGCGGCGGCGAGCGGATGCCGGGGGAGCCTCAGTCGTTCTCCGGCCAGTCCTCGGGGCCCTGCCGCTCCGTGGCGCGCAGCTTGTCGATGTCGCGGCGTTCCCGCTTGGTCGGACGCCCGGCGCCGCGGTCCCGCATGGGCACGAGCGCGACCTCCTCCCGCGGCGGGGGCGGCGGGGTCTTGTCCACGAAGCACTCGGCGGCGACGAGTGCGCCGACGCGCTTGTTCACGATCTTCGAGACCACGAGCACCCGGTCGAAACCGCTCGACCGCACCCGGACCTCGTCGCCGATGTGCACCGGCTGAGCCGACTTCGCCCGTTCGCCGTTCACCTTGACGTGACCGGCCCGGCACGCGGCCGTCGCGAGCGACCGGGTCTTGAACATCCGCACGGCCCACGCCCAGCTGTCCACGCGTGCCGTCGTCAGGGGGTCCATCCCTCGACTCTACGACCAGGCGCGGGCGTGCGGATGCCGGCCTCGCCACATCCGCGCGTCGGCACCCGCCTCAGAGCAGCGAGGACACGATCAACAGCATGGTCACGCAGAACCCGGACACGAAGTTCAGCCAGAGGAAGCGCTTCCAGCCGGCATTGGCGGTCTCGGCGCGCGCGTCGCTCACCGACCGGAACGGCCACGCGGCCACAATGTACGGAACCGCGAGCACGGCGGCGAGAAGGCCGGGCCACCCGGTCGCGAGCATCAGCAGCCCGGCAGCAGCCCAGCAGCCGATCGCGAGCCGCACCGTCCGGCCGGCG
The DNA here is from genome assembly GCF_035018685.1 of Cryobacterium sp. RTC2.1. Lineage (NCBI taxonomy): Bacteria > Bacillati > Actinomycetota > Actinomycetes > Micrococcales > Microbacteriaceae > Cryobacterium > Cryobacterium sp. RTC2.1. The sequence continues at coordinate 9,603 of NZ_JASJXJ010000134.1, read as the reverse complement.
CCGAGCGCGGTCGCGATCGAGGCGATCCCGCCCTCCCGGTCGGGCACGACGTCCTGCACGGCCCCGAAGGCGTGGCTGGCCATACCCCAGAGGAAGAACGCGGCGAGCAGGGCCACCAGGCCCGGTGTCCACTGCGCCCCGGCGACCGCGAGCCCGTAGACCGCCGGGCTGACGAAGTGCGTGCTCGACGTCACGGAGTCGACGACAGGGCGCTCCTTGAACCGCAGCCCGGGCACCGAGTACGCGGCAACGGCGAAGAGGCTCACCGCGAGCACGACCCACGACACCGGATGCCCGGTGCCGGCCAGCACGAGCATCGCGCCGAGCACGGGCACCGCCGTCACGATCCCGGACACCAGCACCGTGCGGTGCAGGGCAGGGTCGAGCATCGCGCCTTCGACGCCGCCCTTCCGCGGGTTGCGCAGGTCGGACTCGTAGTCGAACACGTCGTTGATGCCGTACATCAGCAGGTTGTACGGGATCAGGAAGAACAGTGTGCCGACCACGAGGAGCGCGTCGACGCGCCCGGTCGTCACGATGTAGGCGGCCGCGAACGGGTAGGCCGTGTTGATCCAGCTCAGGGGCCGCGAGGACAGCAGCACCTGCCGCGTCTTCCAGAGTGTCGTCGTACGGATGCTGCTCATCGGTTCCCCCCGCGCGTGGCCGATCGGCTGCTGGCGCTGTTGTCGTGATCCTGTGCGGGACCGTGATCCCGCCCCTGATCCCTTCCCTGACTGGATTCTCCCACGGTTCCGGTCCCGTCGACCGACCTGTCGACCGACCCGGCGACCGACCTGTCGACCGACCCGGCGACCGACCTGTCGACCGACCCGGGGCTGACCGGGGCGGCCCGTCCGCCCGGAGCCCGGCGCCCCGGCAGGAGCGTCCAGAGTGCGGGCAGCAGGAGGGCGGTGGCGAGCGGGTAGGCGAAATCCTCGACCGGGGCCAGGCCGAGGCGGAGGCCAGAGGTGTGGGCGGGGTCATAGGCGACGAGCCCGACGCCGATCATCACGTTGTCGAAGATCGCGCTCAGCACGAGCACAGCGAGCAATGCGCACCCGATCGCCGCGACCCTGCGCCGGGAAGGACGTCGCCGCAGTCCGGCAACGACCGCTGCGAGGGCCGCAGCGACGACGAAGACGAGGTCGAGCAGCAGGTAGGTCACGTGCGCCGCTTTCGACGTGCACCGCGTTCGAGAAGCAGCTCGGCCCCGCGCACGGCGTTCATGGTCAGATAGCAGAGGAAGGTGAGGAAGAAGAGCTCCTCGAGCGGGAGCTCCGGCGCGAGCTGGATGCCGGTCATCAGGTCCGTCTCGCCACGGTAGAAGATCCCCGCAGTGATGCCGCCCGCGTCCCAGGCCAGCAGGAAGGCCACGCCGATGGCGAGCACGGCGGCGGCCTTGCGGCCGTCGAGCCAGAAGAACAGCCGGAACCTGCGGTCGAGCAGCACCATGGCGCCGAGCGAGACGAGCAGGCTCAGCAGGTAGGCGACGCTCACGGTGTTCCGGGCGCGTCCGGCCCGTCCGCGGTGCGGACCCCGGTCGCGGCGGCTTCCGCGGCGCCGGCGCCGGCGGTGCCGCCCGCTGCGCCGGGCTCCGGGCGCAACGGCACCGTGACCCGGACCGCCGCCGGAACCGGCACGCGCCGGGGCAGGGGCTCCGCGAGCGGTCCCGTACTCGTGTCCGAGCGCATCCTCTTGAGCAGGATTTCGGCGCTGATCAGGCACATCGGAAGCCCGATGCCCGGGATCGTCGTACCGCCCGCGTAGTAGAGGCCGTCGATCTTCGAGGAGGCGTTCGACCCGCGGAAGAACGCGCTCTGCTTGAGCGTGTGTGCGGGGCCGAGTGCCCCGCCGCGCCAGGAGTTGAGGTCGTCGGCGAAGTCGCCCGGCCCGATCGTGCGGCGTACGACGATCCGGTCGGCGAGGTCGGGGATGCCTGCCCAGTCGGCGAGCTGCCCGATGGCGTCGTCGGCGATCGCCTCGATGGCGGGGGAGCCCGCGCCGTCGATTCCGCCGTGGCCGAGGCCGGGGTCTGCCGGGATCGGCACGAGCAGGAACAGGTTCGAGGAGCCGTCCGGTGCGACGCCGGGGTCTGTCGCGCTCGGCATGCAGACGTAGAACGACGCCGGTGAGGCGACGCTCGGCGTCTTCCCGAAGATGCGGCCGAAGTTCTCACCCCAGTCCCGGGTGAACAGGAGGGTGTGATGCTGCAGTTTCGGCAGCTGGCCGCTCACGCCGAGCAGAACGAGCACGGCGCCGGGCCCGGATACCCGGCGCTGCCACCAGGACTCCGGGTAGCTTTGCAACGGCTCGGGAAGAAGCTCGGTCTCGGTGTGGTGCAGGTCGGCGGCCGAGACCACCCGGTCGGCGGCGAGCCGAACGGTGGTCCCTGCCCTGTCGACGTAGCTGACCCCGGTGACGGATGCTCGAAGTCGCTTCGACACGCCAGGCCGCGTTCCCGGTGTGGTGGTGATGGCGGTGACTCTCGCGCCCGTGATCACTTCGACGCCCTCTGCCCTGGCGAGGTCGGCGATGCTGTCGATCAGGCGGGTGAAGCCGCCCTGCGGGTAGAGCACGCCGTCGGCAAGGTCGAGATGACTCATCAGGTGGTACATCGACGGGGTCTGGTCGGGGGAGGAACCGAGGAAGACGGCCGGATAGCCGAGGACCTGGCGCAGTCGCGGGTCGCGGACGTAGCCGGCGACGAACGTGTCGAGCGGCTGCAGGAGCAGCCGGGCGAGCCGGGGGAGGCGGGTCAGGACGTCCCGAACGAGCAGCGGCCGGAACGACTGGAAGCTCGTGTAGAGGAACCTGGACACGGCCATCCGGTAGGTGTCCTCCGCTGAGTCCAGATAGCGGTCGAGCGCGGCACCCGCTCCTGGCTCGAGGCTTTCGAACAGGGCTATATTGTCGGCGCGTTCGGCGCGGATGTCGATCGGGTCCGGGTCGTCCTCGAAGAAGACCCGGTAGCCGGGGTCGAGACGGCGCAGCTCGAGCTGCTCGGCAGAGCTCGTGCCGAACAGGCGGAAGAAGTGGTCGAAGACGCCGGGCATCAGGTACCAGGACGGTCCGGTCTCGAACCGGAACCCCTGTTCCGTCCACGATCCTGCGCGGCCACCGAGGGTGTCGTTGGTTTCGAGCAGGGTCACCCGGTGCCCGTCACGGGCGAGCAGGGCCGCACTGGCGAGGCCGGCGATCCCGCCGCCGATCACGATCGTGCGGTTTCCATTCGAAGGGGTCATTTCTTCCACGCTCCAGGGCCGAGGGCTGCGCCGAGGGCGATCATCAGTTTTTCCGGGTCGGGTACCCGCACCCGGGTGTTCAGCAGGGATCGGGCGGGCGTTCCGCGGAGTTTGACCGCGAGGCTCGCGAAGAGGCCGTGCGCTGCGCCAACCGCACGCCGACTCCCGCGGGGGAGCAGGGGCAGCGCGCGCGCCGCGGCGTCGAGGTCCGCGTCCATGTCGTCGAGGAGGAAGTCCTTCTCCTCGTCGGTCATGGTGAGCAGGTTCACTCCCGGGAAGTAGTTGCGTCCGAGATCGTCCCGGTCGGCGGCGATGTCCCGCAGGAAGTTGACCTTCTGGAAGGCTGCTCCGAGGCTGCGGGCGCCGGCCGTGAGCGTCGCCAGTTCGGTCTCCGTGCGTTCGGACTCGTGCAGGAACGAGCGCAGGCACATCAGCCCGACGACCTCCGCCGAGCCGTAGATGTAGTCGGCGATGCCGGCGGCGTCGAAGGGGGCCGGGTCGAGGTCGCGTCGCATCGACGCGAAGAACGGCGCCGTGAGCCGGGCGTCGATGCCGGTCGCCCGCGCGGTGTCCGCGAAGGCGTGCACGATGAGGTTGGTGCTGAAGCCGGTCTCGATCGCCCTCAGGGTCTCGTCCTCGAGCCCGTCGAGAGCCGCACGCTGGGCCGCGTCCGGGAGACCGGCCTGGCTGGCCGCGCCGTCGACGATTTCGTCCGCGATCCGCACGAGGGCGTAGATCGAGCCGACCTGGCGGCGTTCCCGCGCGGCGAGGAGGCGGCAGGCCAGCCCGAACGATGTCGAGTAGACGCCGATGACCTGGGCTGAGCTCGCATGAGCAGCCCGGGTGTACGTCGCGATCTGGGTGGCCGTGCCGGTCGTGGGCGTCGGGCGTCGGGTGTCGGTCATCGGCTGCGATTCACTGAGGTGTCGGCGAGCTGGGTGAGGGTCGTGCGGAGGACCGCGGGGATCGCGGCGGTGTCGAGCGCGGCGACCGCCCTGCGGGCGTGGTCGATCGCGAGCTCGTCGGTGGACTGCAGTGCCCCGCAGCTGCGCAGGAGTACCCTGGCCTCCTCTGCCTCGTCCTGGGTGAGGTCGGCCTTGCCGACGAACGGTGCGATCGCCGGCCAGTCGCCCGTCGTACCGGCGTAGGCAACGAGCGCGGTCTGCTTGCCCTCGCGCAGGTCGGTCAGTGCGCTCTTCCCCGTGCGCGCGGGGTCTCCGAAGACGCCGAGGATATCGTCGGTGAGCTGGAAGGCGACGCCGACGAGCCTGCCGAACCGTCCGAGGGCGACGATCGCCTCCTCGCTCGCCCCCGCGAGCACGGCCCCGGCCATCAGGGGAGCCTCGAAGGAGTAGACGGCGGTCTTCTGCTCGAGGGTCACGGTCACTTCCTCGACAGAGAGGGGAGTCTTCGAAGCGGTGTTCGTGACGTCCGCGAGTTCACCGGCCGCCGACACGAAGACGGCCCGGTCCAGAAGGTCGAGGAGCCGGCCGCGCTGCTCGGCGCCGATCGGCAGCAGGGCGAGTGCGCGGTGCGCCTCGCTCAGGGCGAGGTCGCCGGCGAGGATCGCCGCCGTGGTCGCCCAGGCGCCGGTCTGCGTCCCGACTGCGCCATGGGCGAGGGCGCGCTCCGTGAACCTGCCGGCGACGTTCGCGACGCCGCGACGGTGCAGGTCGCGGTCGATCACGTCGTCGTGGATCACGAACGCGGTGTGCAGGAGTTCGAAGCTCACGGCGACCGGGATCGCCAGGCTCATCTCTGTTCCGCCGAGTCCGGCGAACGCGGCGAGCACGAGCGCGGGACGCACCCGCTTGCCGCCACTGCTGGCCTGCTCGAGCGAGTCCCAGAGAGCGACGTAGTGCGTTCCGTAGTCGCTCGCTCGCAGCCTGGCCGCCGCGAAGTATCGCTGGAGTTCGGTCTCTACTTCGATGTGGGCGATCTCAGGCATCGAATCTCAACTCCTTCAGTTGGAGCACCATCCATGGGCTGAAGGCCCACGGGCTGGAGAGCGCGCTCGCGCGCAGGGTTTCGGGGTCGGTCCACACGTATTCGGAAACCTCATCGGGATTCGGCACGGGGTCGGTTTGCACCGTCGCGCGGTACACCGGGCAGATCTCGTTTTCCACGATGCCGCTCGCATCCGTCGCCCGGTAGCGGAACAGGGGAAGCGCCACGGTCAGTTCGTCGAGGTCGAGGCCGAGCTCAAACCGGCCGCGCCGTGCGATGGCCCGCCGCTGCGACTCGTCCGGGAGGGGATGCCCGCAGAAGGAGTTCGTCCAGACTCCCGGCCAGGTCCGCTTGCCGAGGGCGCGCCGGGTGACGAGAACCTCCCCGCGTTCGTTGAAGACATAGACCGAGAAGGCGAGATGAAGGGCGGTATCGGCGTCGTGCATCGTGCTCTTGGGCGCCGAGCCGATCGGGCGCCCTGATTCGTCGAGCAGTACGACGAGTTCGACCGTCTGGTCCACAGCCTGCATGTGATTCCTCCCCTTCCCGCCACCATACCCGTAGATATTGCTAACCAAGTTAGCTAATCGTGAGGCTAGCATGGTGGAATGTCCGAACGAGCCACTTTCCCGCCCCGGTCTCCGTCGCCGGAGCCGAGCTTCTGGACCGGCCAGGGGAACAACGGGACGACCGGGACCACCGGGACCACCGGTGCTCGCGACGTTCTCGCCGCGCTCCGGGCATTCCGGGCCGCGGATGCCGCGATGCGCGAGCGCGCCAGGGCCGAGCTCGCGGTGAACGAGACCGACCTCGTGGCCATCAGGCACCTGATCCAGCGCGAGGCCCGCCGGACCCCGGTCAGCCCGAAGGATCTCACCTCCCACCTCGGGATCTCCTCTGCCGCGACGTCGAAGCTGCTCGCGCGCCTGACCCGCACCGGGCACATCCGCCGCGAGGCGCACGCCGTGGACGGACGGGTCCAGCTCATCTTCGCGACGCCGGCGGCGCATCAGGAGGTGCGCCGGGCGCTCGGGGGCGTGCACGAGCGGATGTTCGCGGCCGCAGAGGACCTCGAACCGTCCGAACGAAACGCCGTTATCCGCTTCCTCACGGCCATCGCCGACGCCATGTCCGCAACGACGACGGACACCGCGTCGCACCACGGCGGCACTCCGACCGGGGTCACAGCCCCGAGCGGGGGGACCGAAGCGGTTCAGGGGCACTCGACCACCTAGGCTTGACCGGTGCCAACACCAGCAGCAGACCATGTGACCGCCCTCCTCGCGTCCTACCAGGACTTCCCGGAGACGGGCATCCTCTTCCGGGACCTCAACCCCGTTTTCGCGGACGCCGTGGCCTTCCGGGCGCTCATCGACGAACTCGCCGGGCGGTTCGCCGGGCAGTTCGACGCGGTCGCAGGAATCGAAGCGCGGGGTTTCCTGCTCGCGGCGGCCGTGGGATACGCGGCGGGGGCATCCGTGCTCGCCGTGCGCAAGGGCGGCAAGCTGCCCGGCTCCGTGCTGTCGGAGAACTACGACCTCGAATACGGTTCGGCGTGCCTCGAACTCGAGATCGGCCAGCTGCCGGAGGGATCCCGGGTGCTCGTCCTCGACGACGTGCTCGCGACGGGCGGAACGATCGCGGCCACCTCCCGGCTCGTCCGGCGTGCCGGCTATCGACTGACGGGCGTCGGCGTCGTGCTCGAGCTCACCGAACTCCTCGGCCGCGACCGCCTCGGCACCACCCCGCTGCACACCATCGTCGCCCTGTAGAACCACCCCGCAGCGGGCAGGCACCGACCGCACTGTGCGAAAACCGCACGCTCTGGGCCGAATGGCGGCCGGATGCCGCATGCTTGGTTCATGACGGGAAACGGCGACGAGTGGGTCTTCGCGCCAGACGGCCGCAGGTTCTGGGGACGCTTCGGGGCCGCCGGGCTGCTCGTGCACCACGCCGACCTCGGGGTGCTGATGCAGCATCGCGCCGCGTGGAGCCACAACGGCGACACCTGGGGGCTTCCCGGCGGCGCCCGGCATGAACACGAGACCGCCCTCGAAGCCGCGCTCCGCGAGGCGAACGAGGAGGCCGGCGTGCCCGCCGAACTCGTGAGCGTGCAGTTCAGCTCGGTACTCGATCTCGGCTTCTGGTCGTATACGACGGTCGTCGTACGCGCCCTCGAACCCTTCGAGCCCGTGATCAGCGACCGTGAGAGCATCGCACTGCGCTGGGTGCCCGCCGAGCTCGTCGACGCACTGCCGTTGCACCCCGGCTTCGCCCTGAGCTGGCCGGCCCTGCGCGCCCGCCTGGACGGGGCGGATGCCGGCGGCCCGGCCACCGACGTCCGCTCGCCGGAGTCGCGCGCCTGACCCGGTGCAGTCAGACGGCGGTCAGCACCCGGAAGACGGGATGGTCCGCGGCGATCGCCTCGAATGCCGAAACGGGTTCGTGCCGCTCCACGGGAATGTGCGGGCGCCCGCCCGGGGCCTTCTCGACGAAGCGTTTCAGGATCGGCGCGCGGTCCTCCGCCGGCACCTCGACGAGCCAGACCGGGCGCGCCGTGCGCCTGCGGAGCGTCGCCCGGCCGCCAGCAGCGCGCACGTTCCGCACCCAGTTGCATTCGCCGAGCATCGAGACGAGGTACCACTGGCCGTCAACGTCGGCCATCCCGATCGGGAACCGGGTCACCTGTCCGCTGCGTCGCCCGATGACCTCGAGGGAGACCCAGCGTCTCGGCAGCACTCCGAGGCGCAGCGCCCGGTTCCACAACCGTGCATAGCGCTTCGCCGTGGCGTTCCCCTGCCCGCCGGAATACATCGCGCGAAGCCGGTCTGCCTGGGCGCCCATTACCGCGCCCTCCTCACCGGACGGGACGCCGTCCGGGGGACCGCGTGCGCATCGCCCCGGGGAAGCCACGGCACGGTCGGGCTCGTCACGCGCTGGTATGCGGGATAGTCCGTGTCCATGCCCGAAGCGTACGCCGGGTTCGGCCGTCCGGCACCGTGCTTCCGGCACGCTCCACCCGATCCGTGACACCGGCCCCGTGCGACCCGCTACCGTTGACACCCGGAGGAATCATGAAACTGGAACCGTTGTTCCTCAGGCTCGACCGGGTCGCCGGTGGTCGGTCCGTCGAATACACCATCGCGCCCGAGATGCGCCGGCACCCCAGGACCAGGCGCACGTTCGTCGCGATCCTGTGGCTCCTCGCCGCGGAACTGGTCCTCGGCGCGGCCGCGGTCGTCATCGCGGTCGTCCTGTTCCTCGGCGGCACCGAGATCCCGACCTCGGTCTGGATGCGCACCTTCGTCGTGCTCGCGATGACGCTCACCCTGCTCTACTTCGCCTGGCGGGCGCAGAAGGGCTTCTACTGGGCCTACCTCCGGCTGCGCCTGTTCAGCAAGATCTTTCCGGTGATCACGCTCGTCCTCGCCGCGATCCCGGGCCTGTACCCGTTGTGGATGGTCAGCGAGCAGATCCTGTTCAGCCTCATCATGATCGGCGTCGGAGACTACCTCTCCTCCGACCACATGCGCGAGGCGTTCCCCAGGCCGCCGCGCACCCCGAAGCCGCCGCGCACCCCGAAGCCGCCGCGCACACCGAGGCCGCCGCGCACCCCGAAGCCGCCGCGCACCGCACCGCCGCGCTAGCCTGGCGCGTTACGGACCCCACCCGAATGTCGCAGGGCGCCGCGACGCAGGCTCAGGCCTCCCGCACGACCTCCTCCGCGGCCTTGTCCGGGCGCCAGCCCCGCCACGACGGATGCCGCAACCGGCCATCCGAGGTCCACTCGAGATAGTCGACCTCCCCGACCAGGACAGGCCGCACCCAGTGCGCGTCCCTCACATCGGCCGCCGGCACCGCAGCGAACGGGCTCTCCGCCTGCGCGAGCCGGTCGAGCCGGCCACGCAGCACGACCAGGTCCCTGTCGCGGAAACCGGTGCCGACCCTCCCGACGTACTCGAGCCCCGCCTCGGACGGAATCCCGAGGAGCAGCGAACCGAGCGACCGCGACCGGTTGCCGTTCCCGGTGCGCCAGCCGCCGATCACGACCTCCTGAGCCCGGTGGTGCTTGATCTTGATCCAGGACCGCGACCGCCGCCCGCCCTCGTATCCGCCGTCGGCGTCCTTCGCGACGATGCCCTCGAGGCCGAGCTCGCGACTCACCCGCACGGCATCCTGCGCGTCGCCGGGCAGGTCAGGCGACAGCTGCACCGCCCCGTCGCCCGTGACGAGCGACTCGAGGATCGCCCGTCGCTCCGAGTACGGCGTGCGGCTGAGGTCGACCCCGTCGCGTTCGAGCACGTCGAACACGAGGTACTGCACCGGGGTGGCGGCGGCCGCGGCGGCCTGCTGGATGACGTTCGACGCCAGCTCGACGAGGGCCGTCTCGAACGCGAACCGGTCGATGTCGACG
>NZ_JASJXJ010000133.1:0-11524 GCF_035018685.1 Cryobacterium sp. RTC2.1 | reverse complement strand
CGACGCCGCTCACCGGCGTCGACGTGGTGCTCGCTGACCTCGACGGAGTCGTGTACCAGGGACCGCACGCGATCCCGTTCGCGATCGAGAGCCTGAACAAGGCCGCGGAGACCGTGCGGGTCGGCTACCTCACCAACAACGCCTCCCGCACCGACCAGACCGTCGCCGACCACCTCACCGAGCTCGGGCTGCACGCCCGCGCCGAGGACATCGTCACCTCGCCGCAGGCCGCCGTCCGGCTGCTCGCCCAGGAGGTGCCCGCCGGCGCGCGCATCCTCGTCATCGGGGGAGCCGGCCTTGTGAAGGAGGTCGAGAAGGGTGGATTCGAGATCACCCGCTCCGCCGACGACCACCCCGCAGCCGTGATCCAGGGCTTCACGCCCGAACTCGGCTGGAAGGACCTCGCCGAGGCGGCTTTCGCTCTGCACCCGAACGAAGACGGCATCGAGATCCCCTGGGTCGCGACGAACACCGACTGGACGATCCCCGTCGCCCGCGGCATCGCGCCCGGCAACGGCACTCTCGTCGCCGCCGTGCACAGCGCCGTCGGCCGTCTCCCGATCGTGGCCGGCAAGCCGGAGGTCGCGATCTTCGACGAAGCCATGACCCGCTTCCAGGCGAAGCACGCGCTCTTCATCGGCGACAGGCTCGACACCGACATCCTCGGCGCCAACCGGGCGGGCATTCCCGCGGTGCTCGTGCTCACCGGCATCGACAAGGCCAAGCAGGCCCTCGCCGCCGCAGAGAAGGAGCGCCCCCGCTTCATCCTCGACGACCTGCGCCAGCTGCACGAGCCCTACCCGGAGACCGTGTTCTCCAAGGACCGCGCCACTGCGAGCGTCGCAGGCGCGAGCGTGCGCATCACTGGTGCTGACGTCGAGATCGTCGCGGAGGGCGACGGCGGGATCAATCTGCTCCGCGCCGCGTGCGCCGTGATCTGGGCGTCCGGCCGGCCCGTCTATGGGCTGAATGTTCCGGAGCGACTGTATCTCAGACGGTAACGTGGAGAGGGTGCAGCAGAACCCAGCGGACATCCCCCAGGGCGTCAGCCACGAAAATGTGACCATGGCGGACGAACTCCTGTCCCGGCTCGGAGACATCGGCGACCTGCCCCTCGAAGACCGCGCGGCGGCATACGCGCAGTTGCACGACGAGCTGCGCACGCACCTCGAGGGCGGCGACAGTGCACCCCGGCCCTGAGGCGAACGCGGATGCCGGGGCGGACTCCGGGTCCGAGGCTGAGCTTGTTCCTGAGCGGATGCCCGACCAGCGCCTCGACACGGCCCTCGCCGACCGCGGGCTCGTGCGTTCGCGCACGGTAGCGGCGCAGGTGATCGCCGGAGGCCTCGTGACGGTCGACGGCCAGCCCGTCGTCAAGGCGTCCACCAAGGTGCGCGCCGACCAGGTGCTCGTCGTTGCCCCGACCGACCACTACGTCAGCCGCGGCGCCCACAAACTCATCGCGGCGCTCGATGCGTTCGACATCCCCGTCGCGGGCCGGACCGTGCTCGACGCGGGCGCCTCGACGGGCGGCTTCAGCCAGGTGCTCCTCGAACGCGGCGCCGCACAGGTGCTCGCCGTCGACGTCGGCCACGGCCAGCTCGCCCCCGAACTCGCCCTCGAACCGCGCCTCGCGGCCGTCGAGGGGTTCAACCTGCGCTACGCGACGCCGGAAACGCTCGCCGCGGCATCCGGTGTCGACACCCGCCCCGACCTCGTCGTCGGCGACCTGTCGTTCATCTCACTCCCGACCGTGCTGCCTGCCCTCGTGGCGACGGCAGCGGAGGGCGCCGATTTCGTGCTGCTGATCAAGCCGCAGTTCGAGGTCGGCAAGGAGAGCATCCGCGAGGGCGTCGTGCACCGGCCGGCCCTGCGCGCCGACGCGATCGCCGGCGTGCTCTGGGCGGGCTGGGACCTCGGCCTCCGCACAAACGGCCTGATCGCATCCCCGATCGTCGGCGCCGCGGGCAATCGGGAGTATCTGTGCTGGATGAGCGCGCGGGTGGGCAGCAATCCGACAGAATGGATCGACCGCACAACGGCACTGGTGGGAGCGTGACGAGATGACTGCATCACCCCGGCACATCCTTGTCGTCGCGCACACCGGGCGCACGGACTCGCTCCGGGCTGCTGTGACCGTCTGCCAGCAGCTCCTCGCCTCTGACGCGACCCCCGTGCTCGCGCCCACCGAACTCACCGACATCCTCGCCGCCTGCCCCGAGCTCGACGGCCGTCTCGCCATCCTCGGCGAAACCGTGCAGGCGACCGAGCTCGAGCTCGTCATCGTCCTCGGCGGGGACGGCACCATCCTGCGCGCCGCCGAGGTCGTGCGCGGCTGCTCGGCGCCCCTGCTCGGCATCAACCTCGGCCACGTCGGCTTCCTCGCCGAGAGCGAACGCGACGACCTCGGCGAAGCCGTGCGCCGCGCCCTGCTCCGCGACTACCTCGTCGAAGAGCGCATGGCCCTCGCCGTGCGGGTCAAACTCGGCGACGAGGTCATCTACGAAACCTGGGCCCTCAACGAGGCGACCGTCGAAAAGGCGAGCCGTGAGCGGATGCTCGAAGTCGTCGTCGAGGTCGACGGCCGGCCGCTCTCCTCCTTCGGCTGCGACGGCATCGTGATGTCCACCCCGACCGGATCGACCGCGTACGCCTTCTCGGCGGGCGGCCCGATCGTCTGGCCGAGCCTCGACGCGCTCCTGCTCGTCCCGCTCAGCGCCCACGCGCTCTTCTCCCGCCCGCTCGTCGTCGGGCCGGACTCGTCGCTCGCCGTCGAGGTGCTCGCGCACTACGGCGGAGCCGCGGTGCTCTGCGCCGACGGCCGCCGGGTGCACGACCTGCCCGCCGGATCCCGCGTGATCGTGCGCCGCTCCCCGGTGCCGGTGCGCCTCGCCCGCCTGCACTCCGGCCCGTTCACCGACCGCCTGGTGAACAAGTTCAACCTGCCCGTCACGGGCTGGCGCGGACCGGTCGGACGTGAGTGAGCGCCGCGTGAGTGAGCCCCGCGTGGATGAGCCCTGCGCGCCTCGCGCGAGTGAGCCGCGCGTGACCAGGCCCGTCGCGGGGGAGGCCCGCTCGTGATCGAAGAACTCGTCATCCGCGACCTCGGCGTGATCAAGGAAGCCACCCTCCCGCTCGGCCCCGGCTTCACCGCCGTCACGGGCGAGACCGGCGCGGGCAAGACCATGGTCGTCACCGCGCTCGGCCTGCTGCTCGGCGCCCGCGCAGACCCCGGCCTCGTGCGCCACGGCGCGCAGCAGACCTGGGTCGAGGGCCGCTGGCAGGTCGACGCCGACGGCACCGTCGCCGGCCGCGTGCGCGACGCCGGGGGAGACCTCGACGGCCCGGACCTCATCCTCAGCCGTTCGGTTTCGGCCGAGGGCCGCAGCCGCGCCATCGTCGGCGGCCGCAGCGCCCCCGCGAGCGTGCTCGGCGACCTCGGCGGCGACCTCGTCGTCGTGCACGGGCAGTCCGACCAGGTCCGGCTCCGCTCCGCCGGCGCCCAGCGCGCCGCCCTCGACCGCTTCGCCGGCCCCGAACTCGGCCCGGTGCTCACCGACTTCGAGACCCACTACCACCGCTGGCAGGACGACCGCGCCGAACTCGCCCGCCTCGTCACCGAACAGGACGAGCGCACGAGCGAGGCCGCCGACCTCCGCGCCGCCATCGACGAGATCGAGGCGATCGCCCCGCAGGCGGCCGAAGACGACGACCTCGCCGCCCGCGCCGAACGGCTCGGCAACCTCGAGGAGCTCCGGCTCGCCGCCGCCCAGTCCCGTGAACTCCTCTCCGCGGAAGAGAACCCCGACGGGCTTCCGGATGCCGTCACCCTGCTCGACGCCGCGCGCCGGCAACTCGAACGCGCCGGCGACCACGACCCTGCCCTGTCCGAGCTCGCCCAGAGCCTCGCGAATGCCGGCTTCCTCGTGGCGGATGTCGCCGCGCAGCTCTCGAGCTACCTCGCCGGCCTCGACGCCGACGGCGCCCGCGAGCTCGAGATCGTGCAGGAGCGAAGGGCCGTGCTGACCGGCCTGGCCCGCAAGTACGCCGGCGGCCTCGACGAGGCGATCGCCTTCCTCGACACCGGCAGCGCCCGCCTGCTCGAACTCGACGGGGACACCGACCGGATCGAGCAGCTCCGCGTCGACACCGAAGCCGAGCTGCTCGTCGTCGAGGCGCTCGCGGACCGGCTCACCGGCATCCGCACCACGGCGGCCGCAGCCCTCGGCACCGCCGTCACGGCCGAGCTCAGTGCCCTCGCGATGCCCGACGCCGCCCTCGTCGTCGAGGTCGACAGCGGAGGAGAGCTCACCGCGCACGGCCGCGACCAGGTCGGCATCCTCCTGCGCCCGCACGCGGGAGCCGAACCGCGCACCCTCGCCCGCGGCGCGTCCGGCGGCGAACTGTCCCGGGTGATGCTCGCCATCGAAGTCGTGATCAACGCGACAGACCCGGTTCCGACCTTCGTCTTCGACGAGGTCGACGCCGGCGTCGGCGGCGCGGCCGCGATCGAGATCGGCAGAAGGCTCGCCCGGCTTGCCGAAACCGCCCAGGTCATCGTGGTGACCCATCTCGCCCAGGTCGCGGCCTTCGCGGGCAACCACCTGAGCGTCGTCAAGGACAGCGACGGTTCCGTCACAGAGTCGAGTGTTCGCCAGCTGACCGGCGACGATCGCGCCGCCGAAATGGCCCGGCTGTTGTCCGGCCTGCCCGACTCCGTGAGCGGCCTCGAACACGCCCGCGAACTGATGAACCTCGCGAGTGCTGGCGGATCCACGAAGATCCGATGATAGAGTCGAAGCCCGTGGTGGAAAATAGAAACGCGGACAATTCAGACGGCACGACCAAGCACATCTTTGTGACTGGTGGTGTCGTTTCTTCATTAGGCAAGGGCCTGACGGCGGCAAGCCTCGGCAATCTCCTGACGGCCAGCGGCTTACGCGTGGTCATGCAGAAGCTCGACCCCTACCTCAACGTGGACCCGGGAACGATGAACCCGTTCCAGCACGGCGAGGTCTTCGTCACGGACGACGGCGCGGAGACCGACCTCGACATCGGTCACTACGAGCGGTTCCTCGACATCAACCTCAACCAGGCCGCGAACGTCACCACCGGCCAGGTCTATTCGCAGGTGATCGCGAAGGAACGCCGCGGCGAGTACCTCGGCGACACCGTACAGGTCATCCCGCACATCACCGACGAGATCAAGCGCCGGATGCGCCTCCAGGCCGACGACGCGCTGCGCCCCGACGTGATCATCTCCGAGATCGGCGGCACCGTCGGCGACATCGAGTCGCAGCCGTTCCTCGAGGCCGCCCGCCAGGTGCGCCACGAGCTCGGCCGCCAGAACGTGTTCTTCGTGCACGTCTCCCTCGTGCCCTTCCTCGGCGCGGCCGGCGAGCAGAAGACCAAGCCCACCCAGCACTCCGTCGCTGCGCTCCGCTCGATCGGTATCCAGCCCGACGCGCTCGTGCTGCGCAGCGACCGTCCCGTCTCCGACGCCAACAAGCGGAAGATCGCGCTGATGTGCGACGTCGACGAAGACGCCGTGGTCAACTGCGTCGACGTGCCCAGCATCTACGAGATCCCCGCCGTGCTGCACGAGCAGGGCCTCGACAAATACATCACCGACCACCTCGGCCTGCCCGTCACGAGCGTCGACTGGACCGGCTGGCAGAAGGTGCTCGACGCCGTGCGCGAACCCAAGCACGAGGTCACGATCGGCCTCGTCGGCAAGTACATCGACCTGCCCGACGCCTACCTCTCCGTCACCGAAGCCCTCCGCGCCGGCGGCTTCGCCCACAAGACCAAGGTCCACGTCCGCTGGATCGCCTCAGACGAGTGCGAGACCGAGGAAGGCGCCACCCGCCTGCTCGGCGACCTCGACGGGATCTGCGTTCCCGGCGGCTTCGGCGTGCGCGGCATCGAGGGCAAGCTCGGGGCTCTCCGCTTCGCCCGCGAGAACGGCATCCCCGTGCTCGGCCTCTGTCTCGGCCTGCAGTGCATGGTCATCGAATACGCCCGCAACAAGGCCGGCCTCACCGGGGCGTCCTCCTCCGAGTTCGACCCGGACACCGAGTTCCCCGTGATCGCGACCATGGAAGAGCAGGTCGAGATCATCGCCGGCGGCGACCTCGGCGGCACCATGCGCCTCGGCCTCTACCCGGCCGACCTCGCGGCGGGCTCCCTCGTCGCCGAGCTCTACGGGGCCCCCTCGGCCTCCGAACGCCACCGTCACCGCTACGAGGTCAACAACGCGTTCCGCGAACAGATCGCGGATGCCGGCATGTGGTTCTCCGGGACCTCTCCCGACGGCCACCTGGTCGAGTACGTCGAGCTGCCGCGTGCAGAGCACCCGTTCTACGTCGGGACCCAGGCGCACCCGGAGCTCCGCTCGCGCCCGAGCCACGCGCATCCGCTCTTCCGCGGCCTGATCGGCGCCGCACTCGACCGCCAGCAGGCCAGCCGCCTGTTCGAGGTCAACGAGGGCAACGACACGGGCGACGAGACCGTCGACGTCGCTGCGGTCGTCGGCGCCGAGGCCTGAGCCGTGACTGAGCTCCTCGAGGACGAGGTCGCCTCCGCGGCGGTCTCCGAGTCCGATGTGGTCTTCGCCGGCCACGTCTGGGACATCCGCAAGGACACCTTCCGCTACGGCGACTCCGACATCGTGCGCGACTACGTCGACCACACCGGTGCCGTCGCCGTCTTCGCCCTCGACGAGGACGACCGGGTGCTGCTGATCAAGCAGTACCGGCACCCCGTCGGCATGCGCGAGTGGGAACTGCCCGCCGGCCTCCTCGACGAGGCCAACGAGCATCCGGTCGAGGCGGCCAAGCGCGAACTGGGCGAGGAAACCGACTACGTCGCCGCCGAGTGGCACGTTCTGAGCGAGTTCTACACGTCACCGGGCGGCAGCAACGAGGCCTTGCGCGTCTACCTGGCCCGCGGCCTCACCGCCGCGCCCGAGGTCTTCAACCGCACCGAAGAGGAAGCCGACATGGAGATCCGCTGGGTCCCCTTCGCCGACTGCCTCGACGCCGTGCTCGCACGCCGGGTGCAGAACCCCGCGCTCGTGATCTCGGTGCTCGCCGCGTTCGCCGCGAAGGAACGCAACTGGAGCACCCTCGGCGCCGCAGACCTGCCCTGGCCGCGGCACCCGAACAATTGGAATCACACCGGCCGATGACGGTCGCGGCGGCGGTCGAAGCGTTCCTGCGGCACGTCGCGATCGAGCGCGGGCTCAGCGCGAACACCGTCGCCGCCTATCGGCGCGACCTCGTGGTCTACGCCGGCTGGCTCGAGGCCGAGGGCCTCACCGAACCCGGTCAGGTCACGGCGCTGCACGTCTCCGCGTTCGTGCGGCACCTCGCGACCCGATCCGAGTCGCCGCTCACGGCCGCGTCGATCGCGCGGATGCTGTCGACCGTGCGCGGGCTGCACCGGTTCCTGCTCGAGGAATCCCTCGTCGACGCGGACGTCGCCCACGACGTGAAACCGCCGAAGCTCGCGACCCGGCTGCCGAAGGCCATCAGCATCGAGCAGGTGGCCCTGCTGCTCGCGGCGACCGACGGCGAGGACGTTCACCAGCTGCGCGACAAGGCGCTCCTCGAATTGCTCTACGCGACCGGCGCGCGCATCTCCGAGGCCGTCGACCTCAACGTCGACGACGTGCTCGACCTCGACGTCATACGGCTCACCGGAAAGGGCGCCAAGCAACGCCTGGTTCCGGTCGGCAGCTTCGCCCGTGCGGCCGTTGAGGCCTACCTGGTGCGGGGGAGGCCCCTGCTCTCTGCACGCGGCCCTGCGACCCCCGCGCTCTTCCTCGGGCTGCGCGGCCGGCGCCTCGGCCGCCAGAACGCCTGGCTCCTGATCCGCGCCGCCGCCGAGCGCGCCGGCCTCGAGGGCCACGTCTCGCCGCACACGCTCCGGCACTCCTTCGCGACGCACCTCCTCGCCGGCGGCGCCGACGTGCGCGTCGTGCAGGAACTCCTCGGCCACTCCTCCGTCGCGACGACCCAGCTGTACACCCTCGTCACGGCGGACACCCTCCGCGACATGTACACCACGGCACACCCGCGCGCCCGCTGAGCCCGCTGAATCCGGGGCATCCGCGGTATCAGGCGGATGCGGAACCGCGGCTTCCCGGCGATCCTTGCGGAAGGGCGCCGATCGGCTCGCTACACTCGACTGAGTGATGGGTGCAGGACGGAACGAGGACACCGGAGTGAAGCGCGAAAAAGCTGACCGGACACTACTCCCCGGATTCGAGGACGTGGTCGTCGGTGCAACCGGACGGCCGAAACACGAATTCGACGAACCCGCGGCGCTGAAAAGCCACGGCCCCGCGCGCATCATCTCGCTCTGCAACCAGAAGGGCGGCGTCGGCAAGACGACGACCACCATCAACCTGGGTGCCGCACTCGCCGGTTACGGCCGCCGCGTGCTCGCCATCGACTTCGACCCCCAGGGCGCACTCTCCGCGGGCCTCGGCATCCCCACGCACGACCTGCCGACCGTCTACGACCTGCTGCTCGGCAACAAGTACACCCCGGCCGAGGTCATCCAGAAGACCGCTGTCGAGAACCTCGACATCATGCCCGCGAACATCGACCTCTCCGCCGCGGAGGTGCACCTCGTCAACGAGGTCGCCCGCGAGCAGATCCTCGCCCGGGTGCTCCGCAAGGTGTCCGCCGACTACGACGTCATCCTGATCGACTGCCAGCCCTCGCTCGGCATCCTCACCGTCAACGCCCTGACCGCGAGCCACGGCGTGCTCATCCCGCTCGAGTGCGAATTCTTCGCCCTGCGCGGCGTCGCCCTCCTGATCGAGACCATCGACAAGGTGCGCGACCGCCTCAACCCCGCGATCGAACTCGACGGCATCCTCGCGACCATGTTCGACTCGCGCACGCTGCACTCCCGCGAGGTCCTCGAGCGCGTCGTCGACGCCTTCGGCGACAGCGTGCTCGAAACCGTCATCGGCCGCACGGTGAAGTTTCCAGACGCGAGCGTCGCCGGGGTGCCGATCACCGAGTTCGCGCCGGAACACGCGGCCGCCAAGGCCTACCGCCAGGCGGCGCGGGAACTGATCCAGCGTGGCGCTGTCGCCTGACACCGTCCCCTCGCGGACATTCTCGGTCGCCCTGGGCAACTTCGAGGGCCCGTTCGACCTGCTGCTCTCCCTGATCGGCAAGCACGAACTCGACATCACCGAGGTGTCGCTCAGCCGCGTCACCGACGAGTTCATCGCCCACCTCAAGGGGCTCGACCAGGCCGAGGAACTCGACCAGGCGAGCGAATTCCTCGTCGTCGCCGCGACCCTGCTCGACCTCAAGGTCGCCGGGCTCCTGCCGCAGGGCGAGCTCGTCGACGCCGAGGATGCCGCCTTGCTCGAGGCCAGGGACCTGCTGTTCGCCCGGCTCCTGCAGTACCGCGCCTTCAAGACCGCCTCGGCCTGGTTCCTCGGCCGGATCGAGGTCGAGTCCGGCCGGCACGTGCGTTCCGTGCGCCTCGAGGACAAGTTCCGGCAGCAGACCCCTGAGCTCGTCTGGACGCTCTCCCTCGCCGACTTCGCCGCCCTCGCCACCCGGGCGCTCACCCCGCGTGAGGTGCCCACCGTGGGGCTGGACCACCTGCACGCGCCGCTGGTCAGCATCCGTGAGCAGGCGGCCTGGCTCGTCGGGATGCTGCGCTCAGGCGACACGCTCACCTTCCGTGAACTCATTGCCGACGTCGAACTGACCGGCGTGATCATCGCGCGTTTTCTCGCCGTGCTCGAGCTCTACCGGCGCGGCTTCCTCTCCTTCGACCAGCTCGAACCCCTCGGCGACCTGAGCCTGCACTGGAGTGCCGCGGCGTCCCCGGACGAGGACTGGTCGGACGACACCCTCGCGAACCTCGGAGCGGACTATGACAACTGACACCCTGGCCGGCCCCGGTGCAGGAACCGGCGCGACCCGCACGCCCGGCGCAGCTCCTGCACCCGGCAGCGCACTTGCCGTCGAGGCCGCCGCCCTGGACCGCTCTCTCGAGGCGATCCTGATGGTCGCCGACGAACCGCAGAGCCTGCTGCACCTCGGCACCGCGCTCCGCAGGCCGCTGAGCGACGTGCGCCGCTCGATCGCCCGGCTCGTCGCCGACTTCGACGGCACGGCAGGCACCGTGCGCCGCGGTTTCGAGCTGCGCGAGGTCGCCGGCGGCTGGCGCATCTACGTGCGACCGGAATACGACACCGCCGTCGCCGACTTCGTGCTCACCCAGAACCCGAGCAAACTGTCCCAGGCGGCCCTCGAGACCCTCGCCGTGATCGCATACAAGCAACCGATCAGCCGCGGGGCGGTAGCCTCAATCAGGGCCGTTAACGTGGACTCGGTCGTACGCACCCTCGTGGGGCGCGGCCTGATCACCGAGGTCTTCACCGATAGTGAGACCGGTGCGATCAACTACGGCACCACAGACTTGCTGCTCACACAGCTGGGAATCAACTCGCTCGACGAGTTGCCCTACTTATCGCCCCTGCTCGCAGACGGCGCAAATGGATTTGAGGATTCACCATGACGATCGACCCCCAGGGCACGCCCACCAACCCGGAAGCCGCCGCGGACGGCGTGCGCCTGCAGAAGGTGATGGCCTCGGCCGGTGTCGCCTCCCGCCGGGTCTCCGAAGACCTCATCGCCGCGGGCCGGGTGCGCGTGAACGGCAAGGTCGTCACCGAACTGGGACGCCGCATCCACCCGGACCACGACCAGATCATGGTCGACAACGTCGCCATCCAGCTCGACACCAGCCGCCGCTACGTGATGCTCAACAAGCCCGTCGGCGTCGTCTCCTCGATGCAGGACGAGAGCGGCCGACCCGACCTGCGCGAATTCACCGAGCAGTTCGAGGAGCGCCTCTTCAACGTCGGCCGCCTCGACGCCATGACGAGCGGCCTGCTCATCCTGACCAACGACGGCGACCTCGCCCACATCCTCGCGCACCCCTCCTTCGGCGTGATGAAGACCTATATCGCCAAAGTCGAGGGCCGCGTCACCGCGCAGACCATCCAGTTGCTGCAGACCGGCATCGAACTCGACGACGGCCCGATCAACGCCGACAAGGCCCGGATCCTGACGAGCCCTCCCGGCGACGGCTTCAGCCTCGTCGAGCTCACCCTGCACTCCGGGCGCAACCGGATCGTGCGCCGGATGATGGAGGCCGTCGGCCACCCCGTCGTCGACCTCGTCCGCCGCCAGTTCGGACCCCTGCACCTCGGCACCCTGCGGGCCGGTGACCTGCGCGACTTGACTAAGGTTGAACTCGGTCAGCTGCTCACGATTTCGCGGGCGGACACCGAATACTAGAGGCACAACACGCACGAAGTCAGGAGACACCCGTGGTCGAAAGTCGCCTGATCGGGCCCGTGCGCGTCGTCGGCACCGGGCTGCTCGGCACGAGCATCGGCCTCGGCCTCCGCGCGCGCGGCATCGAGGTCATCCTCGCCGACGCCTCGCCGACGAACCTCAGCATCGCGATCGACTAC
>NZ_JASJXJ010000132.1:0-11540 GCF_035018685.1 Cryobacterium sp. RTC2.1 | reverse complement strand
CAAACTTCCGCTAATCTAACCCCGCGACCTGGGGAGCTTCGATGAGCAGGACTGGGGAATTTCGCTGAGCGCCGTCAGCTCCTGGAACGCGCCCGGTTGAACTCTTGAGGCCAGCGATATGGGCTGCCAAAGAATCCGGATTCCGCCCTATTTTGACGGCGTGAAATGCGCCGACTGACGTCTAGTCGGGGTGTACAGCAAATTGGCCTGCGCAGCTCTGCTCTCGGCAATAACGCATCACGCACTCGATCCACGGAACTAATTGGCGGGTAATACGTCATCACCTCGAGTGATGGTTTGGTCGCTGCCGCTCCACAATCAGACCCACATCACGCTCTCGACTTGAACGCGCATCTGCAACCTCAATGTCTGAGATTCGAACGGCACAGGTGATCGCGCTTCATGCGGCCTCGCCGGTAGCGAACAGCTCAGCTTGCTTCAGCACAAGATCGATTGCCAGATCCTCATGATCCGGCGGGTAGTCGTAGCGGTCTAGTAACTTTCTGATCTTCGATCGCATCTCTGCCTGGACGCTCTCTTTGAGATTCCAATCGAGCGTGGCGCTCTGGCGGATGGCAGTCACGAGCTTGCGAGCAATCTCTTTTAGGAGCTCATCACCGAGTAGGAGGACAGCGGAGTCGTTCTGGGCGATTGCGTCGTAGAACGCGATCTCATCCACGCGAAGGCCGAGAGCCTCATGCCGCTTCAATTCACTCTTCATCGATTTTGCCAGTCTCACAAGCTCAGAGATGATCTCTGCGGTCGTGAGAGAGCGGTTTGTATAGCGGTTGATCGCATCTTCGAGCTGCGAGGAGAACTTGCGCGCCTGCACAATATTGGTGCGCTGAATGGTCCGGATCTGGTCATTGAGTAGGCGACGCAACAACCCCATCTGGAGATTGGGCTTTTCCTTTCCTACGAGCGAGTCAAAAAATTCGTCGGAGAGAATGGAGATCTCGGGAGTATCCACTCCCGCCAGCTTGTAGACATCCACAACTTGGTCTGCGGTAATGGCCTCGTTGACGAGTTGAGCGATGGCTGTATCAATTTCGACAGCCCCCACTCCTCCCCGGCCGGCGTCCGGATTCAGGATCTTGAGAATGGCGGCGCGGACATCGATGAACATCCGAACGTCATTGCGGATCGCCTCAGCCTCATCGCAAGCACCACAGAGGGCAAACACCTTAGCCAAAGCGAGTACCTGGTCGTTGTACCGCGGAGTACGGTCGGGGTCACCCATCACGAAGTCGAGCAATTTGGCGTGTTCAGAAAGCCGATCGGCAGGCGACAAGCCAGGGGAGGAATTGAAGTCACAGCTGTGCAGGATTCCGCGAATGACGTCGTGCTTCTCCAGCATGACGTCGACCAAATCCTCGATCGGGACGCCTGCTTGCACACGATCGGATGGCGAGTACTCAAGCAAGGCTTCCTGGAGGTTCGAGAAAACGCCTATATAGTCCACGATGAGGCCGCCGGGCTTATCTCGGAACGTCCGGTTGACCCGAGCGATGGCCTGCATCAGATTCGCGCCCTGCATGGTCTTGTCGATGTACATCGTGTGCATGGATGGAGCATCGAAGCCTGTGAGCCACATGTCGCGGACGATAACCAGCTCGAGTTCGTCGTCGGGATTCCGAGCCCGTGCCTTGAGCTCTTTCCGGACGTCCTTGGAATGAACGTGCGGCTGAAACTCGGCAGGATCTGTTGCAGCCCCGGTCATGACAACCTTGATCTTGCCTTTAGCCGGATCATCGGAATGCCAGTCCGGGCGGAGAGCGACTATTTTCTCATATAGGCGCACCGCGATACGGCGGCTCATGGTAACGATCATGCCCTTGCCCAGTAGGGCGTCGCGTCGCTTCTCCCAATGCTCAACAATGTCGCGAGCCACCATGTCCAGGCGTTCCTCCGCGCCAACGATCGCCTCAAGCCTCGACCAACGCGATTTCGCTCTGACTGCCTCTGATTCCTCAACCCGCTCCGTGATCTCGTCGGCTAGGTCGTCTAGAGCACCATAATCCTCCACGCTCAAGTCGACCCTTGCCAGGCGCGATTCGTAGAAGATCCGAACAGTCGCGCCGTCTTCGACGGCACGGGTCAAGTCGTAGACATCGATGTAGTCGCCGAAAACGGCCCGGGTGGACTTGTCAGTGGACTCAATAGGAGTACCGGTGAAGCCGAGGTAGGTGGCGCCAGGCAAAGCGTCTCGCATATGCTTCGCAAGCCCCGCCCGCAACTGCCCTCGAGCATCCAGCTTCTCTGAGAAGCCGTATTGCGAGCGGTGCGCTTCGTCGGCGACCACGACGACATTACGACGTTCAGTCAGGACTTGTGAGCGATCACCGTCCTCGCCGGGGGAAAACTTCTGGAGGGTGGTGAATACGATGCCGCCTGATGCTCGTTGCAGCATGTCGCGCAATTCAACGCGAGTGCCTGCCTGGACCGGTCGCTCAGGCAGGATGTGGGCGGGAGCAAAAACCTCACCAAATAGCTGATCGTCGAGGTCGTTGCGGTCCGTGATGAAGACCAAAGATGGATTGGACATCCGCGGATCGCGCATCAATTTGGCGGCGTAAAAGACCATCTCGAAGCTCTTGCCTGAGCCCTGAGTATGCCAGACCACGCCGCCCCGACGATCGCCGATAGGGCCCGAAGCGACGACAGTAGACTCGACCGCTGCATTGACGGCCCAATACTGATGGTACTTGGCGACCCGCTTGATCAGGGCTTTAATAGGCTGGCCGGACTTCTTGTTCGTGACGATTTCTTCGCTGAAGACCACGAAATTACGCAGGATGTCAAGGAATCGATTGTGCTCGAAAACACCCTTGAGGGTTACTTCCAAGGCCGGCAGGTCGGTGACGACTAAACTGCCCTGAATCGTCCTCCACGGTGCGTAGTGCTCAAAGCTCCCCGTGAAGGAACTCATCGCTGCAGACGTGCCATCTGAGATCACGGCTACAGCATTGGCAGTGAAGACACGTGGGATATCGTGTCGATATGTCTGAATTTGATTCCATGCCCCTTTGAGCGTCGCGTTCCCGTCGGCGGGATTCTTCAACTCGAGCAAACCAAGTGGCATTCCATTAACGAACACCAGAACATCAGGGCGGCGCTTCTTGCCGTTCTCAACGACAGTGAATTGATTGACCGCTAGCCAGTCATTGTTGCCAGGTTCATGGAAATCGATTAGCCAGATGAGAATCGTGCGCACAGAACCAAGGTGGTCACGATATTCGATAGGTACGCCGTTTGTTAGGAGCTTGTGAACACGCGCATTTTCGTCAATGGCGCTCTGCGACTCCGGACGCTCGAGGCGCTTGATCGCGTCGTCGACTAAGCGTCGATCCACACCAGGGTTGATCCGCTGGATTGCTTCGCGCAGTCGACCATGTAGGTAGACCTGCTCGAAAGACTCGCGTTCTTGGCCGGACTCCCCCGGCGCCAACGCAGGACCGTAGACCGTCTCGTA
This sequence comes from Cryobacterium sp. RTC2.1, assembly GCF_035018685.1. Taxonomy (NCBI): domain Bacteria; kingdom Bacillati; phylum Actinomycetota; class Actinomycetes; order Micrococcales; family Microbacteriaceae; genus Cryobacterium; species Cryobacterium sp. RTC2.1. Next base: position 8,068 of record NZ_JASJXJ010000132.1, on the reverse strand, counting down.
ACCGAGCTGGCGAAAGTAGTGCAGGGCAGCAAGCTCAACGATGTTCTCATTCATGCTCCCGGTCATTGGGTCGCCACAACGAGGACGGCGCGCGTATCGACAGCACGAATTCGGCCAGAAATCAGCTCGGGAAGGAGCGCATCGCGCAACTGACGGAGCCGGCGCCTTTCAAAAATGCCATTCCGAATTCGCATCACGAGAGGACGTGCCCACTCCGAGAATTCATTGGCAACTTTGCGTGTCGGAATCATCAGGGACATGTTTGCTAGCCCGTTCTCCCATACTGCATACGGCATCGTGGACCCTCTAGAGGTAGTGTCGGCGAAATCAATCGTGGTGTCCTCGTTACATAGAAGCAGGGCGTACTCAAGAAACTCCCGCTCGTAAGGGCGAAGAACAAAGCACGTCGTTCTCGTGATGCCATCGAACGGGGCTATTACCACCCGGTGAAAGTACACTCGCATCGCACCCATAAGGATGTCATCTTCATCAAATCGTATGAGGCTACTTTGAGCCTCCGCCGTCGGTCTAAAGTCCTCCAGCCCTAGCGCCCGCATGGGCAAAGCATCGATGGGCACGTACGGCAACCCGTCACGATTCGAACTCTTGATCGGCTTCTTGACGAGCGCCAGAACTTCGCTCAGGACACCCGAGTGCCAATCTGCAGGCGCGTCACCGCCCCACGGCCCGTATTCCACGAACCATGACCTGAATTGCGACTGCAGCACTTCCTGAATCCCCTGTGTGATTAGAGTGCTGGAATTGATTCGATCGTCGAGCGCAGTAAGCGTAGCGGCAATGTCGTGTTGGACGTTGAGGTCTGGAAGAGAGGGGAGCTGGAATGTCCTCACGTCGGAGACGTTGAGGTGCGCCACGGTTGACCCATCCGATTTCTGCAAAAGGCGGGTTTGCTGCGCCGGCGATGCAAGAAGATAGTAGAGGTAGTTTGAGTCCACTTTCTGCGGATCAGGGCGCAGGAGAACGGTTCGCTGTCCGGGTGCGACGTTTAGGGAATTCGGGATTTGGACAATGGGCCCGACAGGCGCCTCCCTTGCGAGTAGTAGGTCCCCACGCTCGGGCACGAGTCGTCTACTCCATGCTTCAAAGGTTGATCGGGAAATTCTCTTCGCCTCCCCGAAGTCAATACGGTTCCCGCGCATAGCGGGCGTACCCACCGCGAAGTACGTTCCATCTGGATCGACTGGCACAGTCTTGTGCTCACAGTCAACGATCGCGATACACACCTGATCTAGCGTCAAGTGGACAGTACTCATTGGAGCCCTCGTAAGCGCGCCGCGATCACTAGATCTAGCTCTCGGCTGCGCTCCAACTCCTCAAGCACCTCAAGCGTAAGCCGCTCAATTCTTTCGTCGAGTGGTTCTTCACACTCCTCCAAAGCCTCCGTTCCGACGTAGCGTGCAGGGCTCAAGACCATATCGTGTTCCTCGATGTCGTTGAGCGTGGCCACCTTCGCGAACCCAGCTACATCCTCGTAGCCTCCATTTTCGTTACGCCATGCATGGTACGTGCCAGCGATTTTCGCGACGTCCTCATCGGTCAATACTCGAAGCTTGCGCGACTCCATCGTTCCCAGTTTGCTTGCGTCAATAAACAGAACTTCTCCGCGACGTTCGCGGTGACCGTTACCTTTGCGATCCTTCGAGATGAACCAAAGCGATACGGGAATCCCAGTGTTGAAGAACAGTTTGCTTGGCATTGCCACAATGCAGTCCACTATGTCTGATTCGATCAACTTGCGACGTATGTCGCCTTCGCCGTTCTTCTTGGAGCTCAGTGAACCATTGGCAAGGACAAAGCCTGCAGTCCCCTTAGGGCTCAGGTGATTTATGAAGTGCTGCACCCATGCAAAGTTCGCATTACTCTCGGGAGGCGTTCCGTACTTCCAGCGAGGGTCGTCGAGTAGCTTGGCATCCCACCAGTTGCTGACGTTAAACGGAGGGTTCGCGATGATGAAGTCGGCGCGTAAGTCAGGATGAAGGTCCTGAGTGAATGTGTCGGCAGAGCGATCACCAAGGTCGGCTTCAATACCGCGCAAGGCCAGGTTCATCCTGGCGAGCTTCCATGTCGTATCTGTGAATTCCTGTCCGAATACGGAAATGTCGTTTCGTGTGCCGCCGTGGGCCTTCACGAACTCTGCCGACTGAACGAACATTCCGCCTGATCCGCACGCGGGATCGTAGACCCTTCCTTTGTATGGCTCGAGCATCTCCACAAGGGTTTTGACCACTGAGCGCGGGGTATAAAAGGCCCCAGCATCCTTACCTGTCTCCTTGCCTGCAAACTGGCCAAGAAAGTATTCATATACGCGGCCTAGCACGTCATCGGAGCCGTGGTCGTCGGACTTGGTGAAACCAATCGAGCCAATAAGGTCGACGAGTTGCCCGAGTCGCCCTTTGTCGAGGCCATCACGTCCGTAGTTGCGCGGAAGAACGCCACGAATGACGGGATTCTCCTTTTCGATAAGGTCCATTGCCGTGTCGATATCCTGACCAATGCTTGGCAGCTTGGCCTTGGCCTGGATGGCCCCCCATCGAGCTTCCGCGGGAACCCAGAAGACGTTGGCCCGCGTGTACTCGCCCCGATCCTCCAGATATTTCGGACGACGCTCGGGGTTCGGTATGAATTCCTCCGACTGTGGATCTTCGAGCGAAGACTCGATAATGTATCGACGTTCCTCGAAGCGGTCCGAGATGTATTTAAGGAAGACCAGTCCCAGCACGACGTGCTTATATTCGCTCGGCTCCTGGTTGCCACGAAGTGCGTCAGCCGCGTCCCAGAGTCGCTGCTCCAGTTTCTTCCCTGGTTTGGGTCTGGCGTTTCGTGCCATGCTGTGTGGTTCCTCCCCCGCGCGGCAACGCGAGCTCAATGATTACACCCCCGGATGTTCTCCCAGACTAACTGCGTGCGCCGACCCTCTGAACTCAGCAAGCGGCCCCGGTTTCTGAACATTGACCTGGCGGATTTTGTAGTCACCCGTCGACTGGTCTCGGGTATCTATGACGCAGATCATCCTGGGCTGTCAGCGGCCCAACAGACTGTTCCCCACGTCTCACATCCCTTTCGAAAGACAGGGAGGCGAGATTCCCAACGCAACGTTAGATGAAGGCACGCACAATTCAGCATTCGCCGAGCTCCGAGTTGTCACTGAACTGGTGCGGAACACATGCGGAGAAAATATCGCCAAAATGACGCTAATGGCCGAAGCAGAGAGATTTGGGACAAGGTTCACGGGCCGCTCAGCGATCTACACGATCCAACCGAGTGGTTACGTTGCGTCGGAGCGGTGAGCGGACGCCGCCGCCGTTACTCACGTAGCAGCAGTCCAATCGGCCGACCTCCACTCATAAACAGGCACGATCAACGGAATCCAGGCGCCCGCAGTCTGTCGAGTCTTCGGCCCAACTGGTGTTGCTTCATTTTTCCCCGCGCTATTTGCCACGTCCGCCGTTCAATTCGCCTTTCGTGTGCAAGACAGGTCTCATGCTCCCCCTTGGTTCCAGAGGTCGATACAGTCGATGACTTCGAAGTCCGTCTTACGCGCCACAATGGACACAGATCCGGGCCGCTCGCGAGCATTAAGGTAGCGCACGGGCCCACCCTGCACGTATGTCCCCAGGATTGCCCGATGTTCATCCGCTGGCTGATTCTCGATGAATGCCTTGGTGTTCACGTCCGCACCTTCGCGGAGCATCGCCGAATACAAATACCTCGGGTCTGTGGCCCGGCCGGCCCAACCTCGGTGGTCACTACGGGTTACGTAATAATGCATCACCGTGTCGAACTCTCCCCAGTGCAGTTCAACATCCTGGTCATTCAGGAACAGTTTGAGAGACCCGGAGACGTGCCACCAGATCGCGAAATTCGCATGTACTGGGTCAGTGAGGAGAGGGATGCTCGACTGGCGGACCGCGATCCGATCGTCATCTTGGCTCTTGCCGCACGCGCAGGTGGTCCACATTGGGCTCGTCGCCGGGTACGAATCCGGCAAGAAGTGCCCCTCTTCGCAGCGCTCCGCGCTCCACCCGCTAGGTGCGACGTCGATGGCATGGATCTGCTCCAAGCCGGGTTTTACATCACGCCTCAGGGTTCGGGGACGCCACACGTCCTGAAGACTGAGAGTACGCTCTGCCGTTTTGGGTCCTTTGGGACGTACCGGGACATCGATCATTTTTCTAGGATCGCACAGCGGCACGGACTTACTTGACGATGCCGGGCTCTCACGAGGCTGCCCAAGCAGTCGCATTTGGAACGCACGCGCCCGCACACCGGGAGCGTTCGGCGCTCTTGCCGACCCGACCAATCCGCTCCAGCAGGACGGATTTTAGGGCGAATTCTGACTTCAAGCTGACTCGTAGCCCGGATTGGCAGGCGGAGGCTATTACACGTTCGAGCGTGCCCCTCCAGTACCGCGCCTACGCCGCTCCTACTCCTGGGAAAATCGGGTGCCTAATTTCGGAACATTTCATCTGTCAGTGGCGCCAGCTCGACTCCTGTCTGCACGGCCGCGGCGCAGCCACGGGTGAGCACTTTCGTTCGAAGTGCACGGCCGCGTGCGCCTCTGACATAAAGGCCCGATCACATTGGCACCAAACCCGCACCAAGGCGCTACCCTCGTGCAGCCGGCAGGAATCAGTACACTCCGATCCACGCCGATGTGCACAGTCCGGAGTCATTGCGACGTCAGGCTATTGAATCATCGTCATCTGAGATAAGAGCCAGACGCTGGCCGTCTGGGAGAGGCGCGCGAAACTTCAACACTGTTGTCGCAAGCTGCACCAAGTCCGCCAATGCCGCCCCCTTCGACCCCGAGACGAGTCCCTTCCCAAATTGGACGTCAACGTCGCGGTTTCCAGGTTCGTCACCCGGGGCCGCGAACCGCACAGCCACCTCTCCTACAAAGTAATCGTCGTCGAGGGAATCCGTTACCTCATCAACGTCTCCGCTGACATCATCACTCTGTTCAGCGTTGATTGTGACCGAGCGCCTAATCCCATGGAGTTCCACCCGGGCAAGTTTCAAGCCCTTCAGTGAATCTTTGATGTCAATCCAAGTGGCCGATGAGCTCCCACCTCGAGCATGGATCAGCTTGCTGTCGTCTGCGAGCAAGAGCCGGCTTTCGCCTATATCGATACCGAGGGCCCCCTTAGAAAAGGACCAATGATCCGATCGCGTCAGATATGTCTCGTCGCCTTCGACCGGAGTGGCCAGGCCAAGGTACGCGCGCTTCGCGCTCCAACGCCGAGCATTTGCACGAATTAGTGGTGAAACGTCTATGCCGTCTAGGTTCTCGCGGATCTTCTCCAGATCCGCGAATGTCATCATTCCGCCTACATAGGCCCAGAATCGTCCATTGCCCATGGCTCTTGGCTGGTTGAGCAACCACGGTAGAAGGTGCCGCAATTCGGCAAGGGACAGCTTCCCGCCGATAAGTGTGGATGGCTCGCCTAGTTCCGGCTCTGGGAACTCCCCCATGGCAACCGAAATCAGCTGTGCGGTACGCGTGATTCGGGCCGCCGCGTCCTCGGAGAAACTGCTTCCGATGAGAGCAGCGACCAAGCTAGCTGCGGCTTTGTCCTCGAGCTGCGTGGCGTTGAGGTCAACCAAAGAAGCTGCACGAGGGCGATCAATATGGCCCTTGCCGCCACGGATGAAATTGGCCCTCACCAGACCCGCAAGCGGCGAATCGGCGCGATGGTCGCTAAGCAGAACGTCCATAGCTTGCGGATCGGTAATCAGGGCCCGGGGGGAAGCATGTATTTGACGGTCGATCGGTGGAACAACGCCAGCTAAGGGTCGCGTGTCAAGCGATAGAACAACGGGGTCGAGCGTCTTGTCGATTGCATCTGAAGGCGAGGCCGCGATCGCTTCGTAGGAATGTCGAAGGTAGATGTTCCGCTCGCCACGTTCTTTCGGCCAGGACAGAACGAGGTCGGGAATTGCGCTGTGGTTGAAATAATTGGTGTCCTGGATCTCTGCCGACGAGTCCAACACGGACAGTTCTCGAACGACGGCAGCTTTGACCCTCGAGATATAGGCCTGTCGGTCACGAGTATCTTTTGCATTCTCAAGGGCCTCAACGAACGTCATAGCGTGGCTTCCTTTCGTTTCAAGAGCGCCAGTACCTGCCAGACCTCAGGTTGGGTGAGACTCAGGTCGATCTGCTTCTCGTGCATAACTAGCACCCAGATTCTGCCTGTGACGACTCGAACAATGTCATCATCGACTTCGGTATCACCGAGGAACTCTGGCCGCGCAGCAAGCGCGAGCTTCACCTCGGCCTCGGACGCGAGACTCGACCATCGCTTGAGTGAAAACGGGTGTGTCGTGACCCAAATGAACTCCGTTGCGCGGTCCATTCGTCCGGCAATTTTGACCTTCGCCGTTGCGCTATACGCAATAGCCAGAAACTCCTGAAAATGAGCATACTGGCCACTGTCGCTGCTGTAGTTCTTGTTCTCAACGAACACTTCCCGCCGATTTGCGCCCAGGAATGAACCGGCCAGGTCGAAATACTTCACTCCGTTGAGGTGCTCAACTTCACACATCGCCGAGTTGTCGTACACATTCCAGTTGAGCTCCAAATACGTCGTGGACTCCAACCACCGCTGCACAAGTGCAACGCCTTTCCGTCCTTGCTCTTGAGTTTGTTCCGCGGGCATGGCCCAACCCTAAGTTCGCTCTTCAAGGGGACAAGACGCCGCCACACCCCCATTCCGGGGCCGTTACCACTAGGTTGAAGGCAAATTCGAGACTTCTGCGGGACCCCTAACTTCGCTCCAACGATGGCATAGCGATGGTGCTAGGGCTCGAGCTGCCGAATTGCAATTTGACACGAATCCGAGATTGTGACCGTCAGGGGACACCTGAATCAGCGTTAGAACCGGTCGACAGCGGATGCCCAGACCCAGATGCGGTGCATTCCCCTGTTCTGCCATTCGACGTACACGGCGCGTCTCGTCCAGGCAAGAGCGTGACCAGTGACGTGGGTGCTGATATTCGGGTATCTCACCCAGGCAAGGACGGAAATCGGTTCGTCGGCCGTCGTGACCAACTCGCTCGTCCCTCCGCGTTCTTCCAACGTGAGACTGATCGGCTGTGCGCGATCGGCCTCCCAGTACGGTTCAATCTGTTCGAAAGTCTCGCCAAGTGGGTCCCGGCGCATGATCGGTTTCATGGGGGACGAGCTATTCATGGACATATTAGAACATGTGTTCGATTATTAAGCGAGGCGCAACTGGCGTTTCGGCGTTCGAAAGAGAGCTCACTGTCTTTTTCTCTCGAAATCACAACTACTTGATTCAAGCCCCAAACGGATCAGGGATGACTATGACCAGGCCGCACGCAGGGCAGTGGCGCCAGACCCGCAATCGGCGCTTGGTCGCGATCGACTCGAACGCCATTTCGCAGCCGCAACCTGGGCACGGCGAAGAATCTCCACCCAGCTCGTCGTATTGATCATCATCCATGTTTGTTGCCTGGCCGCTCCGCCATCGTCACTGTCGAACCCGGCTGCATCGCTTCGTGGACAGACCGCGGAGTAGGTCCACGAAGCGAGACGCTGAGTCCGATGTCGACGTCAATGTCAATGTCGACTATTCTGCGTTGTCGGCCTTTGGGGTGCGTTGGATTTGGGCGGTGGCCCGGTTGAGGTCGACGCCGATGTTGTCGGCGTCGATGACGCGGACGTAGTGTTTGGCGCCGTCGTCTCCCCAGCTGTTGGTGTGTTCGCGGCCGATGACGATGACGGGGTCGCCCTTGTGGAGTGTGGTTGCGGCGTTGTCGCCGAGGGCGAATCGGGCTTCGACGAAGTGGGTAGTGGCGTCCGGGTGGGCGTGCCATTTGCCGGTGCGGTATTCGCCAGTGTTTTCGATGACGCGGAGCTTGGTGATGTTGATGCTGCCGGCCTGGACGACTTCGGGGTCGGTGGCCAGGTTTCCGGTGATGGTGCGTGTGCTCATCGGTTCGTCTCCTCAGTTTGAATAGTTGATTTGCTGGTGGTGCGATCGGTCTGGTGCTGTCGGAGCTTTGTATCGGGGGTGTTGCTGGG
>NZ_JASJXJ010000131.1:0-11542 GCF_035018685.1 Cryobacterium sp. RTC2.1 | reverse complement strand
CGGGCGCCGGCTTCTTCAGCATCGTCGGCCTCCTGTCCGAGGCGATGGGCCTCTCCGGCTGACATTCCGTAGGGTTCGCGGGCGCGCAGGCGCCCCGGCTACCCGATGCTGTCGGTGTCCGCCGGGATCGCAGGCAGGCCGAGCAGCACCCGCAGCTGGGCGTCGGTGAGCGCCACCCACGGGGAGGCGTCCGGATTCTCGGCAGCGGCATCCGGGCTGTCGCCCTGGGTCCACCACTTCGCCTCGAAGGCGCCGGTGTCGAAGAGCACCCGCTGGCCCTTGGTGTAGATCGTCGTGCCGGACCACTCCGGGAAGCTGCCCGCCGGGAGCGTCAGCGTCGGCACCGGCGTCTCGCCGGCGAGCACCGGCCCGATCAGCCGCCACGGCGTCTCGGACGCCTGCAGCACCGGGTTGTCCGGCAGGTCGCCCTGGGTCCAGTATTTCGCCGCGTAGACGTTGTGGTGCCAGACGACCCGGGTGCCCTTCGGGTACGCGATCGTGACCGACCAGATCCGGTACGGGCTCGTCGCGGGATCGTCCGTGGCGGCGGGGTTCTCCGTCGCGACGCCGGTCGCTTGCGCGGTCGAACTGTCGCCGGCGCTCGCGGCCGCGCTTCCCGTGAACGAAGCACCGAGAACGTCCGCGAACAGCACGGAACCCTGCTCGACGCCGCTGCACGAGTCGGAGACCTGCTTCACGTCAGGATAGTTCGCCCCGCAGCTCGCATCGCGGTTGAGCGACCACATCGACATGCGGCCGACGCCGTTCGCGAGCGCGAAGCTGTTGAGCGCCACGGCGTCGGCGAGGGTGAAGATCTCGCCGGGCACGTCGTTCTGCCCGATCATCGCGGTCGCGCCGAGCTTGTTCCAGAGCGTCTTCGACCCGAGCGGCTGGCCCACCCGGCGGTAGAGCGTGGACAGCTGGCCGTGGGCGGCCTGCAGGGCGCTTGTCGCGGCATCCGCCATCGACTGCCCGGCGGCGCGGGAGGAGCCGAAGTCCATGGTCATTAGGTTCACGCCGCTGAGGTTGACGCCGGCCGTCAGCAACTGGGTGACCGCGTTCGTCCCGTCCTCGGTGAGGCCGTCCGGGGTCGTCGGCAGGGTGAGCCAGATCGCGAGCGGGGCAGCGGATGCCGCAGCGGCCTTCTGCAGGGCGGCGAGCGCCACACCGCGGCGCGCCCCGACATCCACGTCAGTGAGGTTCGCGCCCTCGAGGTCCAGATCGATGGTGCTCGGCTTGTAGCGCTCGATCACCGAGGCATACGCGGCCTGGAGCGCTGCGGGGTCGGTGCAGGCGACGGACAGCTCCTGGTTGATCGCCCCGCCGAACGACACGATCACGTCGCCGCCCTGCTGGGTGCGCCGCGCCACGCGCCGGTCGAGGTCGAGATCGCTCTCGGCTGCGGCCATCGTGTAGAAGGTGCCCCAGGTCGGAGTGCAGGCGTCCGTTGGGTCGGCGACGATGAAGGAGAGCACGACGTTGTCGCCGGCGGCGGAGGCGGGATTCTCGAAGGCGAGGCTCGGCGTGGCCGTGACGTCGACGTAACCGGCCATCCACGGCTTGGCGCTCACGGATGCGGCGTCCGCGATCTGGTTCCAGCCCTGGAACCCGGCGAAGACCAGGCAGCCGGCGACGACGAAGACACCGATCAGTCGCACGACCGACAGCCGGCGACCGGGAAAACGTGTGGACATCTGACTCCAAGTCCTCACGTGGATTATTGCAGTGATCGGGAGCACTCTCCGCGCCTAGACTGTGGGGACCGTGACCCCGAGGTCGTTGAACCGGGTGCGCGCGCGGGGACGAACCGGATCATTCTGCGGTTCCTGCTCGTCTCAGGATAGGAAACAGGCACGTGGCGACACCGGAATCAACAACGCAGCGGGATGCCCCGGTGCGGCGGGGGCGGAAACGTCGGCACCAGCGGCATCCGCTGGGGAAGCGACCGAGACCCAGCGGGCGCGTCGCCGGCAATGGGGATCGGAGCGGCGCAGCGAACCACTGTCGATCGTGCACCCGCGGCCCAGCACACGTGCGATCCTCTGGGCGCGCGTCGCCATCATCGCGACGGTCGTCTTCTGGGCTTACTACCTGCTCACGACCATCGTGCGCCTGTTCGTCGACACCCCGCGCCCGGACTTCACATTCACCATGGAGGCGATCGGGTATGCGGTCGTGGTCACGTTCCTGACCTTCTCGGCACTGATGTATCTCGTCGCGCGACTCGGTTCGATGTATCGCTATCAGAGCCATGTCCGGGTGCCGCGCGGCGAACTCGACCGGCATTTCGGCAACTACCGGCAGGGGATCACCGTGCTGGTGCCCTCGTACGCCGAGGAGACGCACGTCGTCCGCGCCACGCTGTGGTCCGCGGCGCTGCAGGAATTCCCCGAGCTGCGGATCGTCCTGCTCCTCGACGACGCACCGTACCCGACCGACCCGGAGACCCTCCGCGTGCTCGAAGCGACCCGGGCGCTCGCCGGGGAGATCGGCGAACTGCTCGCGGTGCCCGCCGGACGGTTCCAGCGCAGCGTTGAACGCAGGCTCGACCGGTTCCTGGACGACCCGCAGGTGACGGCGGCGGATGTCCGTGACCTCGCGTCCGACTACGCCGCCGCCGCGGACTGGCTCGAGGAGATGGCCGGGCAGGAGGAGGTCCACGACCATGTCGACGAGTTCTTCGTCGACCAGGTCATCATGGGCCTGGCCAGGGAGCTGCGCCTCAGCCTGCTCGCACTCGAGGCGGCGGCCGAGGGCGCCGACTTCCCCGACGCGGACCAGATCGTGACGCTGTCATTGCGCCTGGCGCGGATCTTCACCACCCGGCTCGACTACTTCGAACGCAAGAAATACGCCTCCCTCTCGCACGAGGCGAACAAGGCGATGAACCTCAACTCGTACATCGGACTGATGGGCACGTCTTGGGTGACGGACCACACGGCAGAAGGCACCGTGCTGCGTGCCGCCGTCGGCGAGACCGTCGGCGACTTCACCGTGCCGGACACGACCTACCTGCTCACCCTCGACGCGGACTCCCTGCTGCTGCGGGACTACTGCGTGCGTCTCGTCTACCTGCTCGAGGAGCCGGAGAACGCCCGGGTCGCCGTCACGCAGACGCCGTACTCCTCATTCCACGGGGCCCCGACCCGCATCGAGCGGGTGGCGGGCGCGTCGACCGACCTGCAGCACATGCTGCACCAGGGCATGACCTACTACAACGCGACGTTCTGGGTCGGCGCGAACGCCGTCATCCGCAAGAAGGCCATCGAGGACATCGTCGAAGTGGAGGAGGTCGGCGGGTTCGAGATCCGCACCTACATCCAGGACCGCACCGTGATCGAGGACACCGAGTCGAGCATCGACCTCGGCAGCCACGGCTGGACCCTCGTCAACTACCCCGAACGCCTGAGCTACAGCGCCACGCCGCCGGACTTCGGTTCGCTCATCGTGCAGCGCCGCCGCTGGGCCAACGGCGGCCTGCTCATCCTGCCGAAGTTCTGGGACCAGCTCAGGGAGCGTCGATTCCGCCGCGAGCGGGTTCGCTGGAGCGAGGTCTTCCTCCGTACTAACTACATGGCCTCGATCGCCTGGTCGAGTTTCGGGCTCGTGTTCCTGCTGGCATTCCCCTACGACAGCCGGCTGCTCAGCCCCTTCGTCTTCCTCGCGGCCCTGCCGTACTTCCTCGCGATGGGCAGCGACCTGCGCGAGGCCGGCCATCGCTTCAGCGACGTGTTCCGCATCTACGGCTTCAACCTCGTGCTGCTCCCGGTCAACCTCGCCGGCGTGCTCAAGTCTTTCCAGCAGATGTTGTCGGCCGAGAAGATCCCGTTCGTGCGCACCCCGAAGGTGCTGAACCGCACGGCCGCGCCCGCGCTCTACGTGATCGTTCCCTACCTGATCGTGGCGTTCTCGCTACTGACCCTGTACCGGGACATCAACCAACAGAACGTCGGAAATGCCATCTTCGCGGCGTTCAACGCGGTGGCGACCGGTGCGGCGATACTGATGTACATCGGCCTGTGGAACTCGGTCGTCGACGTCTGGCTGGGCCTGCTCAACTTCCTCTACGTCGATGTGAAGAAGCCGAAGCAGCCAGCGGGGTCCCGGATCGACCCGGGCGCGCCGGTCGACTGGCAGGGCATCCTCTACCACGGGGACCGGCGGCTCAACCGGGACAGCCGCACCTCCAGGGACCGACGTCACCGGATCGGCGTGCGCTAGGCATCCACCGCCCGTCGGGCAAGCGCCTGCTCCGGTCACGCCCGCTTCTGTCACGCCCGGCCGGTGGCCGGTCTCCCGGCCCGCCCTAGAGTCCGGCCGACGCCGCGGCGCGCCGCCGAGCCGCCGCAGTGATCTCCCGGCTCGTCCAGGTGACGAGGTGGTCACTGTTGAAGCCGCGCCCGCACAGCCCGCAGGCGAGGGCGCGCGTCGGCCTCCGGTACCGGTAGTGGATATGGCCGGCCGGGCAGACGCCCACCCACGGGGCGAGCTCGTTGGCGATCTCGCCGTCGTGCGTGCGCTTGCCGTCGTAGCCCAGGTCGCGGGCGATGGACCTCCACTTCGGGCCGTGGCCGGCGCGCGGGCCGGCGAGCGCGTGCCCGACCTCGTGCAGCAGGATCTGGTGCACGTCGTCGTCCTCGTACCGAGAGGCGAGGTAACGCGAGATCGTGATGCGTTTCGCCGTGAAGTTGCACAGCCCGGCGCGTTTCTTGGCGTTGTCGAACGCGAAGGTCCAGCCGGCGTCGAGGTGCAGGTCGATGAGCGCTTCGGCCCAGCGCCGCACGCGGGTGAGGTCCGCCATCAGGGCGCCGCCGCAAATCGGGCGGGCTCATTCGCTCGCTGCGCCACCCGAATGCCACGCGCCAGGGGCGTGGTCTGCTCCACTCGAACCGAGTAGAGCTTGTCGTCGCCGTCGGCTCGGATGCCGCGGCCGTCCGTGTTGTTCGTCACAAACCACAGTGTGCCATCCGGGCCGGGCACCACGTCACGCAGCCGGCCGTAGGTGTTGACAAACCACGCGCTCGCCGCGCCTGTTGAGGAGTCGACCCGCCAGAGTCGTTCGCCCCGCAGCGCCGCGAGGAACAGAGTGTCCCCGATGATCGCGAGCCCGCTCGGACTGGCCTCGGACGTGCGCCACTGCACGACCGGGTCGGTGTACCGCGGGTCGTGCGCGATGCCTTCGGCGTCCGGCCAGCCATAGTCGGCTCCCGGCGTGATCAGGTTGAGTTCGTCCCACGTCGACTGCCCGAACTCGCTCGCCCACAGCCGGCCGCGCGAATCCCAGGCGATGCCCTGCGGATTCCGGTGCCCATATGAGTAGACGAGCGTCCCGAACGGATTGTCCGGCGGCACGGCGCCGGTCGGCGTCATCCGGAGAATCTTCCCACCGAGCGACCCGAGGTCCTGCGCGGCGGCGGTGTTCCCGGCGTCGCCGGTCGTCGCATAGAGCATTCCGTCCGGCCCGAAGCGGATGCGCCCGCCATCGTGATTGCCTGCCCGCGGGATCCCCGAGAGCACCGGTTCGGAGCTCCCGAGCGTGAGGCTTCCGAGGGTGCCGGTGAGCGGCATCCGCACGATCTGGTTGGAGGTGGTGCCGGTGAAATACGCGTACACCCAGCCCCCGGGTCCCGCGCTGGGGGCCCCGACGGCCGCGGCCGAGTCGGCGAGGTAGGCGAGGCCGAGCAGCCCGCCCTCGCCGCGCGCGACGACACCGGGAACCGTGCCGGCATCGCGGAGTCCGCCGGACAGCAGCTCGCGCACGCGTGCGGTGCCCCGTTCACTGATCAGGGTGCCGCCGCCGGGCAGGCGAAGGATCGACCACGGCACCTCGAGGCCCGAGGCGAGGACGACGGGGTCACCGACCGGCTCGACCGGCCCCACGCCCTCACCGGGGCCCTGGCCGGGTCCGGCGTTCGGGTCGCCCGGTTGCGCCCCGTGGTCAGGACTCGGCACACCGGTCGAACCCGGGGATGGCGTCGCGGGCGACGGCCCCGACGATGCGGATGCCGCCGCGGGCGTTCCTAGCGCGTCGGAGGTGCACGCCACCAGTACCGGGGCGATCAGCGTGACCACTGCGAGCACGGCCAGGTGCCGGACCACCCGGCCGGCATGGTGCGCCGAACGCCGGGCATGCCGCACTCCACGCGGCTGCGTCGGCGGGAGTGCGCATCCCTGTGCCGGCTCGTGCGGCGGCATCCACTCGTCCACTGCGACCTCCCGACTCCTCCTGCACCGGCCCGCTGCCGCGGGGCCTGCCCTACCGTGTGCCCGCGCATCCGGAACAGTGGGGGAACCGGCTACGCCCGTTCCCCCAGAATGCCCCCGTCCACCGACATCGACCACCGGGTTGCCGCAGCGTCCTCCGCGTGGTCCGTTCCCGCGACTGCCGTCGCGACTGTTTGCGCAGCCCGCTCCCACATCGCGGGCGCGGCTTGCGGAAACCGACGCGGGCGCGAGCACGCGCCAGGGGGGTTAGCGGCCCTGGCCCCGCTCGGCGATGATGGACTCGACGACCGCGACGGCGACGAGAGACCCTTCGAGCTGCTCGACGGATGCCCCGGCCTTCTCCCGCAGGAACACGGCGGCGGTGAGGTCGGTGAGGGCCCCCTCGAGGTCGCCCTGCTCGAACAGGACCTTCCCGCGGTTCTCCCGCGCGAACGCCGCAACCGCGCTCCACTCGTGCGTCTCGGCCTCGAGAACGCAGTGGGTGAGCTCGCTCGCGGCCTCATCGAGCTTGCCCTGGAACTGCATCACCTGGGCCCGGCGGATGCGGCTGGCCGCGAGTTCCTCCCGGGATCCGGTGAACCGGGCCTGGCGCAGGGCGGCGTTGGCCATGTCGAAGGCCTCGTCGAGGCGTCCGATCAGGCGCAGCAGCGCGATCTTCTCGTTGAGCGCGGACAGGCTGCGCAACTCGCCGAGTTCGTCGAGGCGCTGCCCGGCGGCGAGCAGGTCGACTTTTTCACGGAGGGTGACGGCGTCGTAACCAATGATGATGGGCAGGGTGTAGTCCAGAGGCAAGGGCGGCCGGGTGTGCCGCGGACGATCGGGTTCCCTAACAGGATATCCCGACCATGCCGCGGCGACACCCGTACGGGGGTGTGCCGGCGAACTTTCCGGCCCGGCCCCGGTCCGCTCGCCGCACCCCGCTAGTACCCCGTGTACGTGTCCTTGACGTAGGAGTCGACTCCCTCGGCCATGCACGCCTTCATCGACGCCTCGTAGCTGCTCCAGTTCGTCTTTGCGTCCGAGCCGTACATGCTGAGGTTCTCGCCGAACGATCCGACGACATTCATGAACGTTCCCACGTCACTCGTCACCGCCCCGATCGGCACCGCGCCGCTGTACCCCGTTTTCGCGGCGATCCGGGTCTGGAGGTCGGCCTTGGCGGCGTTGAAGATGTCCTCGGCCGTCGCGTTCGGGCCGAGCCCCGCGCCGGCGCCCAGCGTGGGTGTCGCGCTGTTCGAGGACGGCAGGGTGAGGATCTCGCCCTTGCCGTTCGCCCAGTCGTTGAGGCACTTCGTCGCGAGCATCGCGAGGTCGACCTGTGCCTGGATGACCGTTCCGGCCTTGTCGATCGCGTCGGCGACCGCACCACCGGCTCCCGCGGCCCTGAGGCCGGCTGCCGCGAGTTTCAGCCCGACGGCGGCGACCTTGGCGACCATCAACTGGGCGAGGGACACCCCCGTCGCGACGGTGATCACGGCGGCGAGCATGCGTTGGCTGATCGAACTGAACCAGTTGCCGACCTTCTCGCGGGTGCTGTAGCGGTGAATCTTGGCCTCGACGTAGCGGTCCCTGTCCATGATCACCCACGCGGTCTGGTCCCTCGACGCGTCGGCGTAGTCCCAGCCGTCGAAGCGGTTGCCTTCGATGTCCTCGGCCTGCAGCTGCACCGTGGTGCCGCGCGTGTACCGGTTGCCGGCCCCTCCCGGGCAGTTGCCGGGCGTGGTCGCCGACAGGTCCTTCCCGGAGATCGTGTAGCAGATGATCGTCAGGTCGAGGGTGTTCGGGCCGGAGACGTTGCCCTGGGCATCCACCACGCGTGTCGGGCCGGTGCCGTCGGTGCTTCCCCCCACCGAGTAGGTGTACTGCCCGGCAACGGTCACGGCGGTGGTCACGGTGCGGCCGGGGCGCGAATAGAGAGGCGGGCATCCGCCGTCGTCGACGACGATCTTCTTGGCGGTCTCCGGGTCGAGGGCGGATGCCTGGCCCGAATCGTCGATGACCCGAACGTTCAGCCCGATCGGTGCGCAGTACTCGAGGCGATAGCTGCCGCCGCCGTAGACCTTGGCGCGACCTTCGAAGAAGCCCTGGGAGGTGCCGAACTCCGCCATTTCGTCCAGGCCCGAGGCGTTGACCATGCTCGTGATCGGCACGAGATTGGGGGACCCGGCGATGGCGGCAGGCAGCAGGTAGCCGGCCTGGCCCCGGGGCAGTTCGCCGGCGCGTTCGCAATAACTCTCGTCGGCTGACAGGGGAGCGATCATGTAGGAGCCGCCCTGCGGGAGGCTCACGATGGGTGGCTTGCAGCTCGCGTTGTACCAGCCGGCGGTCAGCGTGATGGCGCTGTTCACCCGGGCGAGGTCGATCGTCGTTCCCCCGGACGTCCCCGGGTTGCCGTTCCAGACGACACCCTGTTCGGTGCTGCTGCTCCAGCGCACCGATGCGGTGTTGCCGGTGTAGCCCCGCCAGCCCATGATGCCGTACTCCGGCTGGGTCGTGGTCAGGGACAGGCGTCCCGTTGCAACCATCGAGTCTGTGGTGGTGACCACGTGGTAGCCGCCGAGTGCGCTGTTGCTGGTCGTGGTCGTGGATGCGACGTCGCCGCACTGCGTGAGGGGTCCGTCCTTCGCCCACGTGGCACCGGCGGGCTCGCCCGTGCGCGCGGCGAAGTAGTCGCGGATCGCTTTCGAGACGACGGTGACCGTCACGCACTTGACCATGCTGAACTGGGCTCCGACCTGGAACCTGTCCTCCCACGGCACGGTGAGTTGTGTCGTGGCGGTGGTGGCAGCGCTCGTGAGCAGCTTTCCGGTCGGAGCCGCCAGCAGCGTCGTCGCGGTGTTGTCGCGCGACGAGCCGCCGAGCCATGAACCGAACGCGGCGGTGGGCTTCGCGGTGGCCACGACGGTGATCTTCGTTCCCGGAACGTATCCGGCCTCGCCGCCGACGGTGCAGGCTCCGGACGAGGGCTTCAGGCCCCAGCTGGTGGACGGCCGATCGGCGGCTGTCACCGCGACGCTGCCGCCCTCGGTAACGGGGAGGTCGACCACCGTGCAGGCCTTGACGCGGAACGTGGCGGCGACCGCGCGATCGGCGGTCATCGCCACCTGGGCGGAGTACGGGCCGGTGAGGGTCGCTCCGGTGAGGGTGTCGAGCTCCAATTCGGATTGGGTGTGTTCTTCGGAGAGGTTGGCGGGAACGAGCGTCAGGTCCACGATGGTGCCCGCTGCATAGCGGGAGAAGCCGGTCTTCTGGTCGGCCAGCTCCTGCGCGGTGGACCCGTACGGACTGGCGCAGTTCGGCCGGGTATTCGCGCGCGCCCAGCCCTGCGCGTAGGGGTCGAGCAGGCCCCAGTCCACCGTGGGGGTCAGCTTCAGGGTGAAGCAGGTCGGCGCGTAGTGCTCGGTGTAGCCGACGCGGATGAATCCGGTCACGACGAACAGGAAGGATCGTCCCTGCGAAAGACGCATCGAGCCGTCGATCGTCCAGCTGTCGACGGCGTAGTCGGGATGTGCGTATGCCGTGGCGCGCAGCAGGCTGCCGGTGACGACGCCGAGCTTGTCGTCACCGCAGCGCACGGAGTTGCTGTAGTCGATGGTTCCGAAGACGATCGGGTATACGCACAGCCTGGCGTCGGCCGTTCCGCTCACGACGGCGCCGGGGGCGTCGTCTCGCGAGATGAAGGTGACTGTGTACTCGGTGCTGACGGGTGCCGACTGGGCGGTCGTCACCGGGGTGAGCGTGCAGCTGCCCGCGAGCGCGGGCCCGTTGCATCCGACGCCGGGGAGGTCGAAGTACACCCGGCCGACGGCGGCGGCACCGGTCGTCGTAGTGGTCCAGCTGGCGGTGATCGGCTCGCCGTATACCCACTCGTCGGGGGTCGGGGAGAACGTCACCGCGAGGTCCGTGCCCCGGGCTGACGCGGTGAATTGCGTCACGCTGTGCGACGCTTCGTTGTCGGCGTCGCCGTCGTAGTGCGCGTACAGGGTGTTCTCGCCCATCCGCACGGATGCCCCGGGCAGGGTGCATGCGCCGGTCCCGTCTGCGGCGCAGAGGGTGTCGTTCGAACCGGTGAGGATGATCGTGCCGGTGGGCGCGGGGCTGGTCTGGGAGCCGGCCTGCAGCACCCGGGCGGAGACCGGGAGGGCGTCGCCCGCGCGAGCCCCGTCCGGGACGACCACCGCGACGCTCGTGGCGCGTTTGTCCACGGTGCCCGTCAGGTCCGCGGTCGCGGCGCTCGTGTCGACACCGTCACCCGGTGTGGACGCGGACAGGGCGAGGGACCCTGCGTGCAGGGTGGGGACCGCGACCGTGCCGCGGAAGAACCCGGTGGCGCCGCTGCGGATCAGGCTCAGGGGGTAGTCGGTGCCCAGCACGGTGACCGTGGCCGGCACCGAACGGGAGGACCCCGTCAGGGTGCCGCTCGGCTCGGCCGTGACCGTGACCGTGAGGCTGTCGCCGACCGTGACCGGCTGAACGGCCAGGGACAGGTCGGTCGTGGGCGCGCTGACCGCGAGGTCGAGGACCGGGCTCGACGTGGAGGCCCGCAACGGCCCGTACTCGACGCTCGCATGCACGGCCAGAGTGCCTCCGCGGAGGTTGGCGACGGTCACCGTTCCGCTCAGTCCCTCAGGGGACCCGAACAGTTGCGTGGTGCCGATGACCGTGCCGGTGGCGTCCAGGAGATCCGCTCGTGTGCCGGCGGCGAGTCCCGTCGACGAGAAGGAGAGCCAGGCGGCCGTGATGGTCAGCTCGACGGACGCGCCGGCGACGAGCGCTGCGCCGGGGTCGGTCCGGGAGACCGTGAGCTGGGGGACGGGAACCGGCTGCACGGTCGTGACGGCAGGGTCCGAAGCGGCAGGCGCCAGTTCGCTCGCCGCGGTGAAGGTGACCACCGCACGGATGCCGTGGGCCCCGGCGACGAGCAGGGTGGGGGCCGCGGTGCCGTGGCCTGCCGTGTCGAGGGTGATCGTGCCGAGGTCGCTGACCGTCGCATCCGGGGCCGTCGCCGTGAGGTTCACCTGGGTCACGAGGTCGAGCGGAACGCCGCTGAGGTCGACCGTCACCGGGAAGGCGGTGCCGAGCGGCGCCGAGGCGGGGGCGCCGACGGTGATGACAGGGGTGTAGTTCCGTAGCGCGGAGACCGGCACCACGTCGGTGCGCGTGGCATAGAGGCCGTCGCCGGTGTACTCGGCGCGGAGCACGGGGTGCGCACCGGGTGCGGACAGCCGCAGGGTGACCGAGCCGTCTGCCAGGTTGCCCGTGGCGAGGATGCCGCCGGAGGCATCCAGGATGCGGATGCCGCCGGTCGGCACCGAAC
>NZ_JASJXJ010000130.1:0-11586 GCF_035018685.1 Cryobacterium sp. RTC2.1 | reverse complement strand
TTTCCCAGACCAACAACCCCAGCCCAGGAAATCCGTCGGCGTTTTAAACTTCGCCGTTACTGACCCACGCTCCTAGCAACCATTTCCCACAATTTCTCAACCATTCGACCAATCGACAGCAACACATCTGGAGATAGCAATGAAAGCGATATACATGTTCGGTGCTGGCGACGTTCGTCTCGTCGACGCCCCCGACCCCGTCGTGCACGACACCACCGACGCCATCGTCCGAATCGTTCGGGCCTGCGTGTGCGGTTCCGACCTGCACCCGTTCCACAGCATGCCGAGCACCCCGGGTGGGGTGTCCATGGGGCACGAATTCATCGGCGTCGTCGAGGAAGTCGGATCCGACGTCCGCACCCTCGCGCCCGGCGACCTTGTCATCTCTCCGTTCGCCTTCTCCGACGGAACGTGCGAATTCTGCCGCGAAGGCCTCTACACCTCCTGCATCCACGGCGGATTCTGGGACATGCCCGGCATAGGCGGCGCCCAGGCCGAAGGCATCCGGGTCCCCTTCGCCGATGGGACCCTCGTGAAAGTCCCCGGCATCGACGAGAAGTCCCCGCTGCTCACCTCGCTGCTGACCCTGTCCGACGTCTACGGCACCGGGTGGCACGCAGCCAGCCGCGCTGGTGTCACCGCCGGAGACACTGTCGCGGTCATCGGTGACGGAGCGGTCGGCCTGATGGCGGTCCTCTCAGCCAAGCAGCTCGGCGCCGAGCGCATCATCCTGATGGGGCGCCACCAGGCGCGCACCGACCTCGGGCGGGAATTCGGCGCAACCGACGTCGTCGCAGAACGCGGCGACGAAGGCATCAACAAGGTCCGCGAACTCACCGGCGGTCACGGCGTCCGGAAGGTGCTCGAAGCGGTCGGGCATCTGCCCGCCTACGAACAGGCCTACCGCATCGTCCGGCCCGGCGGAGTCATCAGCCGCGTCGGCGTTCCCCAGTATGAGGACGCACCGATCGGGTTCGGCAGCCTCTTCGGCGCCAACATCACCCTGACCGGCGGCCCGGCTCCTGTGCGGGCCTACATCGAACGGCTGATGCCGGCGATCCTCGACGGCACCGTCAACCCCGGAAGGGTCTTCGACCGTACCGTCACCCTCGACGCCGTCCCCGAGGCGTACCGTGCCATGGACGACCGCGAAGCCCTCAAGGTCATGATCGCCTTCTGAACGACACACTCCTGCCGCTCCCCGCACCATCGACCACCCCCGGAAAGGAACACCATGACCAGCCAACGCACGCAGGTCGGAGGAGGCCGGAACCTGTTCGGCGACTTCGCTCCGAAACTCGCCGAACTCACCGACGACGTCCTCTTCGCCGACGTCTGGAACCGCCCCGAACTCTCCGCCCGCGACCGCAGCCTGATCACCGTGGCCGTACTCACGGCCGGCGGGAACACCGACCAGTTGACCTTCCACCTCGATCACGCCGTCAAGAACGGCGTAACCCAGATCGAACTCATCGAAGCCATCACGCACGTCACGCTCTACGCCGGCTGGCCCCGGGGCATGGCCGCAATGGGCGTCGCCAAGCAGTATTTCTCCAAGAACGAGTAAGGAACATCATGATCATCGAACCTGCAGTACCGACCACGCTCAACCCGGCCGCCCAGTTCGCCGGTGAAGTCTGGCTCGACCCGATCGCACTGCCCCACGAGGCCGACCAGCGCATGGTCGTCGTGACGGTGCGGTTCGCTCCAGGAGCCCGCACCGCCTGGCACTCCCACGAACTGGGCCAGTACGTCCGCGTCACGCAGGGCGTCGCCCGTTTCGGAGCGCGAGACGGCTCGATCATCGAGGTCCACCCCGGCCAGACGCTCTACACCCCGCCAGGCGAACAGCACTGGCACGCGGCAGCCCCCGGCGTCTTCATGGAGCACATCGCCATGGTTCAGTCGGGCGACGACCCGGCCAAAACCACCACCTGGCTTGAGCACATCACCGATGACGAGTACAACGGCAGCTAAAGGCCGTCTGCCGACAATTCCGTGCGCGAGTTCCTGACGCTGCGACGCCGGGCATTCGGGGAGCCGCAGCCGCCACTTGGGGTTCCGGTGCGACGGAGGTGGGTGCGGCCGGGTTCGTGAGTTCTGCACCAGACCGGCCGTCTTGGCGAAGCTGGTGCGGGCGCCGGTGGCATAGCCCAAGGCACCACGCAGGTAACGTCCCCGGGCACCAATCGAGTCAGTCCATCCGATGACGCTGGCTCAGCTTCGAGAATCACCCGGTGCCGGCACGAAGCCTGGGCCGACAGCCGGAAATCGGCGCGGTGAACCGCTCGGGCGACGATCACCGCTCGCTAAACTGGACTCGAGTCCACGACCTTTTGGAGGGACTTTGAATACCGAACAAGCAGCAAGGATGAACACCGGAGTCGGCTTCGTCGCAGCACTTGACCAAAGCGGCGGCAGCACGAGTGGCGCTCTGAAGCTCTATGGCATCGACCCGGCCTCGTACGGCAGCGATGAGCAGATGTTCGACCTGATGCATCAGATGCGTGCCCGTGTAATGACGGCCGCAAGCTTCACCTCCGACCGCATCCTCGCGACGATCCTCTTCGAGCAGACCATGGACCGCACCGTTAACGGCCAGTTGACGGGTGAGTACCTCACCGCCCGAGGTATCGTGCCAATCGTCAAGGTCGATCAGGGCCTGGCCGCTGAGGAGGACGGCGTCCAGTTGATGAGGCCCCTCACCAAGCTGGAACCCCTCCTCACCCGTGCCGTTGAACGCACGATGTTCGGCACGAAGATGCGTTCCGTGATCAAGTCAGCCAACCCCGCCGGAATCCAGGCGATCGTCGACCAACAGTTTGCCGTCGCCGCGCAGGTTCTTTCCCATGGCCTGGTGCCGATCTTGGAACCCGAAGTCGACATACATGCCCCTGACAAGGCCGAAGCCGAAAACCTGCTCAAAGCCGACGTGTTGGCGGCCCTCGACCGGCTCCCCACCGACCAGCCTGTGATCGTCAAGCTGTCGATCCCGACGGTACCCGACTTCTACACCGACCTGATCGAGCATCCGCTGGTATTGCGGGTGGTAGCACTCTCCGGTGGCTACAGCCAAAGTGAGGCCTGCCGATTGCTGGCCGAGAACCACGGTTTGAGCGCCAGTTTCAGCCGGGCGCTGCTCGAGGGCCTTACCGTCCAGCAATCGGACGCAGCCTTCAACGCAATGCTGGCCACCTCCATCGAGCGGATCTACACGGCGTCCACGACCTGACCCCCGGCATTCCCAAGCTGCGGGGTGCGTGATATACGTAGCTCATGACCACTGGAAGCAAAGACGAACCGTGGATTCTGTCCACCCCGCCGGGTACGAGCCAGTACACGATGTACCGCGACGAGTCGAGCACACCACCGAGCCTGGTCTGCCAGGTCGGATCAACAAAGCTCAGCTACGACGCCCGAGCCGTTGAGGACCTGCACACCTGGCTCACGGAGCATGGTGATTGGGTACCGCTGGGTGCCGCGGACGAGAAGAAAGTCCCGGCTGAGGGGAGTGTCGAGGCGTGGGGCCGGTCCGAGTCCAACCCGCTCGGCGGCTGGTACGGGCTCCGGAACGGATACCGCGGGCGATTCGGCATGTATCTTCCGCCGTTGCTCGAAGCGCTCGGACTCGCCGAACTCACCCACGACCCCCGCAACAACAGCATGCGCGCACGCTAGAAGTCCCTCCCTGCGGTCCCGTATGACAACGGGCCGTCGGATCCACAGGACGGCAGCTTCCCTGCGACATTCTGGTGAGGCTAGGTTCCGGAGGCAAGTGCACGCGCAATGATCGCCGCGATGACGTCGGTCTTGGCTTCGGCGTATGCATTCATGTCGTCGAAACCCCCACCCAACAACGCGCTCTTGGTCGCTTCATATAGGGACCGGTCGTCAGCATCCGCACGAAGACGGTTGCGGAAGAGGAGGTACCTGTCGATAGCCGGATCGCCTCTTTGCAGGATGTGGATGTGCACATCGCGTGCCGAGGTTCGAACCAGGCGATGGCCGGGCTCACGAACGCGCAACTCGTATCCCACGGATAAGAGAGGTCCGAGATAGTCCTCCTCCACCGTGATATCGCCGACCGTGACCAGGATGTCGATAATCGGCTTGGCCGCCAGCCCGGGTACCGAGGTCGATCCGATGTGTTCAACCTCGACTTCCGTCTTTCCGAGCGCCTTCCGCAGACGATTCTGGTGGGCAAGGAAGATAACGGGCCAGCTGTCGTCATAGGCAACGAGTTCCAGCTCGCGCTTCTCAGATCCGCCGACAAGCTCGACCGCTACAACGTCTGGTCGACGCGATACGAAGTCCTTGGTCATGCGATCATCCTCGCATCGGTTTTGCCCGGTAGCGCTCAGACGCCCGCGAGCCAGAGGTCGGGTCCGAAGATCTCGTAGTGGATGCGATTGGCAGGGACCCCTGCAGCCAGCGCCTGCGAGCGCAGGCTGCGCATAAACGGGAGCGGCCCGCACAGGTAGACCGAGGCGTTGTCGGGAATGGTCACATTCTCGAGAGACATGAAACCCTCGTGGTGACCGGCGCTCGGGATTTCCAGCCACAGCTCCAGCTCGGCGGCCTCGAGCAGGGCGATGTCCTCGCTCATCTGGTCGCGCAGCGCCCAGCGTTCCAGGTTGCTTTCGGCGTGCAGGACGAGCACTTCGCGCTTCGAAGCACCGTCCACCAGCGAGCGCAGGATGGACGCGCTTGGCGTGCAGCCGATACCAGCCGAGGCCAGGACGAGCGGGCCGTCGCCGCGGTCCAGGGTGATGTCCCCGCAGGGCACAGAGAGGATCAGCGTGTCGCCGACCTGCACGTCGCGGTGCAGGGCTGGGGAGACCTCGCCGTTCGCATCCAGCTTGGTGGTGAAGACGCGGGTCGTGGCCGTGCCGGCTGACAAGGAGTATTGCCGCACCTGATGGATGCCGTCGGGCATCCGCACGGTGACGCTCACGTACTGGCCGGGCAATGCGGGCGAGACCGGGGTGTCATCGGCCGGTTCGAGGGTGAACGTGACGGCGTCGGTACCGGCCGTTTCCTTCTTCACGACGACCCAGGGCGCGAGGGGCTTGTCGCTTGCGAGGCCGGAGTAAAGTCCGCTCTCCATCTTGATCAGGGCGTGGGCCATCAGCCAGTAGACCTCGGTCCAGGCACCGGCGATCTCCGTTGTGATGACGTCGCTGAGCTCGTCGGCGATGGCTTCGAAGAGGTATTTGTAGACAATGTCGTACTGCTCGGGCCGGATGTCGAGGGAGACGTGCTTGTGCGCGATGCGGGAGAGCATGGCCTCGGGAGTGGTCTCGGGATTCTGAACCAGGTGCGTCGCGAACACTGCGATGCTGCCGGCGAGTGCCTGCTGCTGAGAGCCGTTCTTCTGATTCGAGCGGCTGAACAGGCCGTCGAAGAGCTCGGGGTGGGCGGTGAGCATGCGGCCGTAGAAATTCCTGGCGATTTCGGGCATGCGCTCGCCTACGAGGGGCAACGTCGCTTCGATCAGGGGCAGAGACTGGGCAGAGAGCATGTTGACTCCAAACATTTAGGTATTTAAATCAAAACTATCATTTTAATTTCGTATACGCGGATTCTGCGACGTGCAGGACGTTCCGAGCGCAGTGAAGCGCCTCAAAGGACGACTCCGGCCAGAGAGGAAACCCGGCTCATGCTCAGAACCAGCCCGCGCCAGTGGCTCAGCGAAGTGACCGCAGGTAGCGTCTACGCGCGATCCGTTGGGCGATGAGCAATAGTGGGTAGAGGGCTCGCCAAGGCTGCTGTGGCGCAGGTCGCGTGAGCGAGCGCACGGTGAGACGCACCTCGTCGCCACGTCGGTGCACGATGAACGCCTCTTCACCACTGACCGGGTGCCCAGGCAGGGTTCGGTATGCAAAGCCGACCCGGTCGGACTCCTTGACGACCTCAACGACCTCCACGGGCTCGACAACGGTCACAGTGAGCACACGTGCGGTGACGATGACATGGTCCCCCTGTGACACCGGCCCGGTCGAGTCGACCGCAAACCCGCTCGCTGTTTTCACCCGCCACCGGAGGACGTCCCTGGTGGCGCGCTCCCAGATGGCGTCACCATGCCCCAGGAGCGCCGACACTTCGGAGCGCCGGTACCCACGGTCGCTCGCCGGCCATTCACCACGTTCCGGACTGGTCATGCGTCACCTCGTTCGCTCCGTCGAGTGCATTCTCGACCGGAGCCGCGTAGGTCAGCTGCATTTGTCCGGGGCGTCATTGAAGAGAGCCACCCAGTCGCAGATCGCGCCAGCCGAAGCCGTCCGAATCGGGTAGCGCGTCGCGGATTTGTGCGTCGTTGAAGGGGAGATGGGGACGGAGATCATCGGGTAGCTCGGCAGCGGGCAGAGCAGCATCTGTGACGCCTTCGGCCAGCATCCGCGCTTGGGCTTTCGCCAGAAGCGGCACCGTCAGCGTGCGTCTCAGACCAGGATCCTCCAGACCGCTCAACCGCGTGCTGCCATAAACCCACGCCGCGTATGCCCAGTCGTCCAACCCTCCGACGAGGACGTCGTCCTTGGGCGAGCGGTTATGCATTCCGTTGGACTCCAGACTCAATAGACGCTCCGGGTAGGCGCAGCGTTACATCAATCCAGCCGCTGTGGCCGGGTGGCACTCATCGCGTTCATCTATTGCGTGAGCCGGCGGATTACCCAGAGAACCGTGCCGACCAGAGCCGCACCGAGCGCGGCCACCACTCCAAGATACAGGAGCGGCGCGAACGCCACGAGCAGCGACGGCAGAACGCAACCAGCCGGGGACGTGCACGGCTGGTTCGCGACGCCTTCGATCACTGACATCGCTGCGATGATGAGTCCGCAGGCGAGCCACAGCTTGACGAGGTCACCCAGGGTCACACGCTCTCGACGCTTACGTCGTGCCGGGGAGCGGGACGGAGTCGCGCGACTGCGGGCGGGAGTGCGATTCAGAGCGCGGTTGGGAGCACCGGTCGTGGGTCGAGTGGTTGTTCGAGTCGCCGCGGTCTTGGCTTGGGAGGGGACCTGAGCGGCAACGTTGAGCGTCCCGACCTGAAGAACGAGTCGCTCGAATCGTGGCATTACCCGCAGGGTGTCGGCCGCTCGCGGGTCCACATGCCAGGTTTCCGGCTCTTCGGCTGCGAACTCGATCAAGGCCAATTCGCTGTCGCTCAATTGCTGAGGCCGGGCCACGAGCCAGGAGACAAGGTTCTTCGCATCCACGACAGAGACCGCGCCCGCGGCGGGGGCACGCTTGTCGTTGATCGACCTCGCACCGAGAATCGCCAGGACGGAGATGACCGGCACGGGGAACCCGACTTTTGTCGTCAACCGTCGGCCCACATCCATCGCGTCACTCTGCGCCTGCTTCAAATGCCGGGTGTTGACGTTGTTGACTCGAAGCACGAAGTCGCCCACCCAAATGGATGCGCCGGCGTGGTGTTTCGTGTTGATCGCGAACACTCCCCCGGGCCCGATGACGAGGTGATCCACATCCTTGGTGCCGGCACCGATCGGCACCGCATGCCGCACAAACCACTTCGGACCTAGCGCAGCAAGAAGCAAGCCGACCTCGATCTCGCCGAGAGCGCCCACGTACCAGGACCGGGCATCCGCGTGAAGCATCACTCCGTCGGAGGACCGTAGGGAAGGATCGAGAGCCTCAGCGTCAGCCTGGACCTGCAGGCATTTCGCCGCCACCGAATAGCCAGCTCCGCGCGAGGACAGCGCCTGAATGCCCGCAAAGTCAACGCGCCCACCCACATCGTCAGACATTGGCACCCGTACCCCCGAGGCCTGACGCTACCCGCATGCGACGAGCAGCCGCTTCCCCCAATGCGGGGCCGAGCAGCCATGTTTACGCCAGGACCGTCTACCCTTCCGTCAGGATGCGATGCGGTTGACCGCAGACTCATCGCGTGATTGCATCGGGCCCGATCGTTCGTTCTTGGCCGTTCGCATCCAGGACGCGGACGTCCAGGGGCATGCGATTGCGGCGGCGTAGTCGTCCGGTCAGTACGCTATGAACGCCGCGGGTCACCAGGGCCACCTTCGTCAGGCTGCGAAACTCGGCAGCGTCCGACGTGACAAGGTTCAGGAGAGGACGCGCGGCGGCCTCCGGGGCCTGCCCCCACAGCCCAACGACCACCTGGAGTGCAGTTAGACGCCCTTCGTATCCTGGCTGTGACGTGATGTGGCTGAGAAGGGCTGTCGTCACCAAGCCGGGGTTCATACCGTGAACGCGGACTCCGGTTCCTTTGGTTTCGAGTCGTAAAGTCTCCGTGAACTGGCGGACCCAACGCTTACTTGACGCGTATGCGTTCTGCATCGCGACCGGGCCTTGGTCGCCTTGGCCGTAAAGGTTGACGAGGTCGCCGTGGCCTTGGGAGAGGAACACCGGCAGTGCGACCCGTGACCCACGAAACGTTCCGAGGATGTTCGTTCGCACCACGCGCTCGAAGTCGTCGATCGGCGTGGATGCCGTGGGCCCGTAAACGCCAGAGATTCCAGCGTTATTGACCCAGATGTCGAGCGTCCCTTGCCGGAGGGCCTCGTCACGAAGAGTCTCGACGTCGGCCATTTCCCCGGTGTCGCAGCGACACCCGGAGACCGAAATGCCCTCCAGTCGAAGCCGTTCGACGGCGGCTGCGACGTGGGCTTCCGAACGGGATGCCAGCACAACGGTTGCACCCTGTTGGCCCAACAACCGGGCCACAGCGAAACCAAGGCCGCGAGTGGAACCCGTGACGACCGCCACGCGCCCGCGAAGGGCACCCTGCTGGGCATCCATGCCTCTCCTCACGCCGCAAGCCTCACGCCGCTACCGCAGGAGAAGTGCCGCGAGGGCATTAGTCCCACGTTTGACGCGACGGTTACTGACCCGGTCGCGTCCATGATGGCACGGTTGCGGTTCGCGCGTTCGGACCGACCCTGCTGCGGAGTCGATCGTGGAGATGGCTGGCGCAGCACGGAGTCCGTCGGCACGTCTTGATGAACCCAAGTCGACCTGACCCGCTACCTCAGCATCAGCGGTTTCCTCGTCACCGAGCTGACTCGCCACCGATACACCCGGCAGATAGTCGGAATCTGGCACCAAGCCTGACGTTGATACTCCCGATGCAGACCCCGAACAGCCGGGACTCTGTCGATGACACGCTGGGCGCTTACTCGATCGCGTCAGCGACGGAGGTCCTCAGCGCGGGCACTAGGTCAGTCTCGAACCAGGGATTGCGCGCTTGCCACCGGAAGTTGAGCGGTGACGGGTGCACCACGGGAAACACATCGGGCAGGTACTCTCGGAACGCTCGGACAGTCTCGGTGAGGTTGCGCTTGCCACGGCCGACGAGATACTGGTCCTGCGCGTACTTGCCGACGAGCAATGTCAAACGAATCCCAGACAGCTGGCCGACGATGAGCGGATGCCACCGCAGTGCAAAGTCTTTTCGTGGCGGCAAGTCGCCGCTGGTTCCTTTGCCCGGGTAGTAGAAGTCCATCGGGAGGATCGCGAACAGCGCGGGATCTCGGAATTGATCCTCCGTCACACCCAGCCACAGCATCAGCTTCGCGCCGCTCGCGTCGTCCCAGGGGATTCCGGAGGCTTCCGCCTTCTGTCCGGGCGCCTGACCGATGATCACAATCCGAGCGGCAGGGTCCGCGACGAACAGGGCCCCCACGCCTCGCTTCGCCCAGGCAGCGTTCGAGGGATCGGTGTCAATGGCCTGCCGGATCTCGTCGAGGGTCACGTGTCCCTCCTGAGCCGACTCGCCAAGCTCGAGAACGGTTGCAGCATTCTGCAGACAGTAGCAGTTGTGAAAGTGCGGCGCCGAGATCGTGAAATCGTCAAATTTTGATGCGAATAGTTCCCCGGTAAGCGCCCTTGTCATCGTCGCCGGGCAAGGGGGCCGGCGCGGGCAAGATCGACTGGCGGTCCATCTCTACCTGCGCTTCGTAACGTGTCGGATTGAATGCCTCATCGGCGATTGTCATCGATCCGCCTCGACGCCTCTGATTCCAGGAGAAGTCGACCCACCCCTTGCGCTGCCCGACAATGGCTACAACAGTGATCACGGTGATGACACCTGCAACGATTATCCAGTTCACCCTTCAAATCTAGTTTGATTACATTCCGAGGTGGCGAGTCTCTTGGGGCCCCTTCCCGGAGCTGTTGCGGTCAGGCCAAGTCCTTGAAGCTGTCCTCGCCGGGGCGCCAGACCATCCACGCTTCGTCGTGGAATCCCCTGAGCTCGGCGATCTCAACGTAGACGTCTTCTTTCTCAGGGTGGATCACGATCGCGCCCGTGTCGAGGTCAATGCGGATACCTGCCCCGGTGGATTCGCGACGTCACCGTGCCAGGGGTCAATCGGCGTAGAGAATCTGCGTAGCCACGGTCCTGCTGCGGCAGATGCGAACGGCTTCTAGAAGAAGTCGAAAACGAAGCGGCCAAGCGCCCGCAGAGATCGGCCAAGACTGCGCACCCACCCGATACCGCGGCGTCTCGATTCTGCCCAAGTGGCGCCGGCCACCATCACTGCGGCAACCAATGCGACGAGCAGCGCGACCTCGACAATCGGGCCGGGCAGACGGACTACACCATCAAGGGCGATGACGATTCCGGCTGCGAAAAGAACTACAAGCCCGAGGACGGTCGTCCACAACGGCCAACGGGACCTTGGTCGGTGTTCCTCGGGCGGCAGCACAGGCCAGACGCTAGCACGCGAACTCCCATTCCATGCAAGCATGACACTCATGCGTGACGCCGACTGCCCGGCATCTAGAGCGGCCTACGTCACGCGTTTGAAGGAGGGCTGCCAATTCCGAGCTCCCACGGGCCCGCACCCGACCAGATCAATACGAATGCGCACGACTGCCCCAGCGTCGAGCCCTGCTTCGCCTTGCCCACCAAATCAACCGTCATCAGCTTCGGGGAGATATCGGAGGCACTGCTCATTTCGCGTCCAACCGGAGAGATCTTGGAACACTGTTCGAAGACGACACCCGCACTCTCGGCAGTGTATGCCGACGCTGCGGACGTGAAGAGATCCTGGAGCGCCTGCTGGTCCCCGGCGTCAATGGCCGCGATCACCTGCTGACGAAGCTCTCTTGCCGATCCGTCAGGGGGCAAGGACATCGTGGGCTCATCGAATGCGGTGCACCCGGAAAGCACCAATCCTGCGAACGTTACAACGAAGCACAGGAGAAAACGCTGGGGGTGACCGCGACCCCTTCTGGACGATATCGGCATTAGATTTCGCGGACTGACCGGGCGTCGTCGATTCCGTGGTCAAGCGTCCTGCCGGCTGCCAACTCGTTGACTTTGTTATTCGAACTCATCTCGACACGCGGCCACGCAACACGCCCAGAATTCAGTACGGCCGAGTTAGAGAGGGATCGTTGCATCGCGCTCTTCATCTTCCCCATGGGTTTGATCATTGCAGCCCCCGCGGGCATTGCCCAGAAGTGCGCAGACTCACTGCGGTGCAAGGCTGTCGACCCGGCCCAAACCATTTCCTTTTAGGGCTCTCCTGACGTTACCGTGGGTGGTTTCCGAGCGCCTTAACGAGTGCACGCCGCTCTCCGTCTAGGTTTCTAACT
>NZ_JASJXJ010000129.1:0-11780 GCF_035018685.1 Cryobacterium sp. RTC2.1 | reverse complement strand
GCATCCGTTGGATGCCGCGCCTTTCCCAGCGTCTGAACGCCGGTTTCGCCTAGAAAACGGTCAGGCCCCTCGCGCGGAATTGCTCCCGCACGCGCTCCTGCAGATCGTTGTCGGGGGGCGTCACCCCGTGCAGCGGGTACGGGATCTCGAGCCGGTCCCACTTGTCCTCGCCCATCTGGTGGAACGGGAGCACTTCGACGCGCTCGACGTTCGGCCAGCGGGAAATGATTTCCGCGACGGCGTCGACGTTGTCGACGGCATCGGTCAGTCCGGGGACGAGCACGAAGCGGGCCCAGACGGGGATTCCCTTTTCCGCGAGGCGATCGCCGAAATCGAGTGTCGGCTGGAGCTCACGCCCGGTGACCTCTTTGTACGTGTCGTGAAGACCGGACTTGACGTCCAGAAGCACGAGGTCGAGGTTGTCGAGCAGCGTCTCTGACGCGCTCTTCCCGAGGAACCCCGAGGTGTCCAGGGTGGTGTGGATGCCGAGCTTGTGGCATTCCTCGAAGATGCGCTCCACGAAGGCCGGCTGCATGAGCGGCTCACCGCCGGAGATGGTGAGGCCTCCCCCGGTTGCGTCGAAGACGCCCTTGTAGCGCTTGAGGCGCGTGACCAGGTCGTCGAGGGTGGTGATCAACCCGTCGCGCATCTTCCAGGTGTCCGGGTTGTGGCAGTACTGGCAACGCAACAGGCACCCGGACAGGAACAGGGTCATCCGCGTTCCGGGACCGTCCACGGCCGTGACGAGTTCCCAGGAATGGACGCTCGCCACCGAGCCGTTGTGAATCGCGGCCATCTCGAGGTGATGGAGTTCGGCAAGTTCAGCTTGTTCGGTGCTGGGAGTCTTGCCGTCCTCCAGCGCGACGAGTGCGATGGCGGGGCCGACGCTGGGTAGGCCGAGGTTTATTGCGGGCATTGTCTCGTCCTACTCAGCGTCGCCGCCATCTGTTATCGGTGGATATTAGTGCTGGTGAATCTTCGGTGCTGGTGAATCCTTAGCGCTGGTGAATCCTTAGCGCTGGTGGAACGTACGGCTGATGACGTCCATCTGCTGTTCGCGCGTGAGGCGCACGAAGTTGACCGCGTAGCCGGAGACGCGAATCGTCAGCTGCGGGTAGTTCTCCGGGTGCAGCATGGCGTCTTCAAGGGTTTCCTTGTTGAGCACGTTGACGTTGATGTGGTAGCCGGTGGCTTCCGTGTACGCGTCAATGAGTCCGACGAGGCTCGTGATCTGCTCGTCCTTGGTGTGACCGAGGCCACTGGGGACGACCGTGTTCGTGAGCGAGATGCCGTCCTGCGCCTGGCTGAACGGCAGCTTGGCGACGCTGAGCGCCGACGCGAGCATGCCGTGCGTGTCGCGGCCGTTCATCGGGTTTGCACCCGGAGCGAACGGCTCACCCTTGCGACGGCCATCGGGCGTGTTGCCGGTTGCCTTGCCGTAGACCACGTTGGACGTGATCGTCAGGATCGACTGGGTGTGGATCGCGTTGCGGTAGGTCGGGTGCTTGCGGATCATGTTCATGAAGCGTTCCATGACGTCGATCGCAATGGAGTCGACCTTGTCGTCGTCGTTACCGAACTTGGGGAATTCGCCCTCGATCGTGTAGTCGATGACGAGTCCGTTGTCGTCGCGGACCGGACGCACCTTGGCGTACTTGATCGCGGACAGGGAGTCGGCGACAACGCTCAGGCCGGCGATGCCACAGGCCATCGTGCGAACGATTTCCTTGTCGTGGAGAGCCATTTCGAGACGCTCGTACGCGTACTTGTCGTGCATGTAGTGGATGCAGTTCAGCGCGGTGACGTAGGTCTCGGCAAGCCACTCGAGCGTGACGAGGTAGTTCGCGAAGACGGTGTCATAGTCGAGGATCGTGTCCAGGTTCGGCGCGGTCGCCGGGGCGACCTGCTTGCCGGAAACCTCGTCCT
Organism: Cryobacterium sp. RTC2.1; assembly: GCF_035018685.1. Classification (NCBI taxonomy): domain Bacteria; kingdom Bacillati; phylum Actinomycetota; class Actinomycetes; order Micrococcales; family Microbacteriaceae; genus Cryobacterium; species Cryobacterium sp. RTC2.1. Next base: position 9,854 of record NZ_JASJXJ010000129.1, on the reverse strand, counting down.
TGCCGCCGTTGATCGAGTAGAGCAGCGCCTTGACGGCGTTGACGCGAGCACCGAAGAACTGCATCTGCTTGCCGACGCGCATCGGGGAGACGCAGCAGGCGATCGCAGCGTCGTCACCGAGCTCGGCGCGGATGAGGTCGTCGGACTCGTACTGGATCGCCGACGTGTCGATGGAGACCTGGGCGCAGAAGCGCTTGAATCCATCGGGAAGGCCGTCGTTCCAGAGAACGGTGAGGTTCGGCTCCGGTGCTGCGCCGATGTTGTACAACGTCTGGAGGAAACGGAACGCCGTCTTGGTGACGAGCGGGCGACCGTCTTCGCCGATGCCGCCGAGGGACTCGGTGACCCAGGTCGGGTCGCCGGCGAAGATCTCGTCGTATTCCGGGGTACGCAGGAAGCGCACGATGCGGAGCTTGATGACGAGGTCGTCGATGAGCTCCTGGGCGCCCTCTTCGGTGATGGTGCCGTCGGCGAGGTCGCGCTCGATGTACGCGTCGAGGAAGGCCGAGTTACGGCCGAACGACATTGCAGCGCCGTTCTGTTCCTTGACGGCACCGAGGTACGCGAAGTACAGCCACTGGACGGCTTCCTGGGCGGTCTGGGCCGGCTTGGAGATGTCGGAGCCGTAGGACGCGGCCATCTGGACGAGTTCCTTGAGGGCCCGGATCTGCTCCGAGTTTTCCTCGCGGGCGCGGATGATGTCCTCGGTCGAGGGCTCCATGTCGAGCTCGGCGCGGTCGTTCTTCTTGCCGGCGATCAGTGCGTCGACGCCGTAGAGGGCGACACGACGGTAGTCGCCGATGATACGGCCACGGCCGTAGGCATCCGGAAGACCGGTGATCAGGTGGCTGTTGCGGGCACGACGCACACCGGGAGGGTAGACGTCGAACACGGCGGTGTTGTGGGTCTTGCGGTAGTCGGTGAAGATCTTCTCGAGTTCGGGAGAGACGGGGTAGCCGTAGGTCTCGAGGGAGTTGACGACCATGCGCCATCCACCGAACGGCATGATCGCGCGCTTGAGCGGCGCATCCGTCTGGAGGCCGACGATGACTTCATTGTCCTTGTCGATGTAGCCCGGCTTGTGGGCTGTAATGGAGGACGGCGTGAAGGCGTCGATGTCGTAGACGCCCTTACGACGTTCCTCGGGGAACATCGCGGACAACTTGGCCCAGACTCCCGTGGTGCGGGCAGTCGGCCCGGCCAGGAAGGACGCGTCGCCGATATACGGCGTGTAATTGCGCTGAATGAAATCGCGAAGGTTAATCGAATCCTGCCACGGCCCGGAAACGAATTCCGCCTTGCCGTGCTGCATCGAAGTGTCGCCGCTGAGGACGCCCTCTGTAATTGTCATGTGGACTACTCTCCTCGTGGGATTGAGCTTTCCCGCCGCGGAAGATCCCGCGCTCGGGGTAGTGAGCGGGGGGACACGAGGCGCCAGACGTGCACCGATGCACCGTGGTCCGCTCTCTTTTTCCAACACTACTCCCCGGCAAGGGCCGGTCGGGGGGTTCTTCCGCCGCGTCTCTCGCCCGCGCGTTTAAAAGGACTCGCCTAGCACAGCCAAACCCCGGTAATCCACTGCGGGGAGTGACGATCCTGAGAATTCTCAAACCTGGCGGCTAGAGCTTCTTTCCGGGGTTCAGCAGGCTGGCGGGGTCGAAAGCGAGCTTGACGCGGCGCTGCAGCTCCCGCACGGCGAGGCCGAGTTCGTCGTCGAGGTGCGCCTGCTTGAGCAGGCCGATCCCGTGTTCCCCCGACGCGGACCCACCCAGCGTGACGGCGAGCTGGATCACCCGTTTGAACGCGCGGTGGGCGGCATCGACCTCCGCGGGCAGGTCGGGGTTGAAGCCGATCACCGGGTGCAGGTTCCCGTCGCCGAGGTGCCCTCCGGTGCTGATCGGAATCAAGAGTTCGCTGGAAATCTCCTGAAGGCCGGAGAGGAGCGCCTGCAGCTGCGACCGCGGAACGGTCACGTCCTCGTTGAGGCTCGCACCGCGCGCGGCCTGCAGGGCCGGCTGGAGGAGGCGTCTCGCGCTCATCAGCTGGTCGAGGTGCGCGGCGTCGTGCGCGATGACGATCTCGCCCGCTCCCCCGGCCTCGAGGATGCGCGCGTATTCTGCGACGTCGTCGTCGGCCTGCCCCGCGGCATCCGACTGCACGAGGAGAAGTGCTGCAGCACCCTCCGGGAGCGTGGACGCGGGGTCGAAGGCGTTGATCGCGGTGATGCAGGATCCGTCGAGGAATTCGAGCACGCTCGGACGCCGGTTGTTCGTGACGATCAGTGCGGCGGCGGCGAGGGCCTCCGCGGTGGTCGAGAACGTCGCGGACACGCCGGAGGCCGGGGCAGGGGCAGGCAGCAGCCCGACCGTGATCTCGGTGATGATCCCGAGGGTGCCCTCCGACCCGACGAGGAGCGCCGTCAGGTTGTACCCGGCGACACCCTTGATGGTGCGCTGCCCCGTGTGCACGATGGAGCCGTCCGCGAGGACGACCGTGAGGCGGCGCACGAAGTTACCCGTCACGCCGTATTTGACGCACAGCATCCCGCCGGCGTTGGTGGCCACGTTGCCGCCGATCGTCGAGCCCTTCCACGAGCCGGGGTCCGGCGGGTAGAAGAGGCCGGCGGTCGCGGCGGCCCTGGCCAGGGCGTATGTGCGCACGCCGGCCTCGACCGTCGCGGTCTGGTCTGCCTTGTCGACGGAGACGATCCGGTTCATCCGGGTGAGGTTCACGACAATGGCTCCGGTGATCGCGTTCGCACCGCCGGCGAGTCCGGTGCGGGCACCCTGCGGCACGAGCGCAATGCCGTTGGCCGCTGCGAGGGTGACGACCGCCGCAACCTCGGCGGTGCTTTTGGGGAACACGACGGCGAGGGGCTCCCCCGCAGCGGTGCCGTCCGACTGGTCCGTGAGATACGCATCGGTCGCCTGTCCGGTCACGAGCTGCACGGGCGGCAGTATCGTGGCGAGTTCGTCGAGGATCGTCTGCGGGGAAAGCGTTTCAGTCACGGGGGCCTCTGGGTCAGAGTGGACGAGCCGGCACCGGGCGAAAGGCCTGCGGCCCGGCGGTGGGTGTGCCTCAATCGGGGCGTTTGCCCAGTATATGAGGCGGTATATTCCGCAGCCGACTTGTAGTTATTGATGTATCTATGGCTAGGCTGGGGGTATGCCGACCGAATCAGCCTCCCTCATGCCGGCCGGGGCCTCCGCCGTCGAGCGGGCATACACGCACGTCGCGGACCTGATCATCTCGGGGTCCCTCCCTGCGAGCTCCTTCCTGACCGAGGGGGAGATCGCCGGAGCCCTCTCACTCAGCCGCACACCGGTGCGCGAAGCCTTCCTCGCGCTCGAGGCCCGCGGGCTGATCCGGCTCTTCCCGAAGAAGGGCGCCGTCGTCACCGCGCTCGACGAGGCGGAGACCGCCGAGTTGCTCCAGGTGCGCATCATGCTCGAGACGACCGCCGTCCGGCTCCTGGGCGAACGCGAGGGCGGGACAGGCGGGGTGGACACCGACCTCGCCGCCCTGATCGAGATCCAGGCGGATGCCGCTGCGAGCGGTGACCTGCTCACCTTCGCCAGGGCAGACCACCGCTTCCACTCCCGGATCGTGGACGAGAACCGCAACCGGGTGATCGACGGTTTCTACGCCCAGCTCGGCCCGAGGCTCGAACGCCTCACCCACCGGGTCGCTTCCCGGGACCCCCGCAACCTCGAACGCCTTCTCGCCGAGCACCGCACCCTGGCCGGTCACGTGTCCAGCGGAGACACCGCAGCGTACGACCGTGCCCTCCGCGAACATGTCGAGGCCGGGCATTTCTCCACCAGGGTCGCCTGACCGCCACGGTCCCCTGACCACCACCACCGTCCATCCCCGATCGCGTTCCGAAAGTCCGATGATTCCCCGTACCATTCCCGCCTGGCTCCGCGCAGCACCCGCCATCTTCGTCATGGCCTGGGGCGGCAACCACTTCACCCCGCTGCTGCACATGTACGAGGCGCTCGGCCACTACACGACCGTGATGGCGGATGTCTTCCTCGGGGCGTACGTCGTCGGCCTGATTCCCGGGCTCCTCCTCGCCGGGGCGCTCTCGGACCGGTATGGACGCAAGCCCCTCGCGATCGCGGGCGTGATCACGGGACTCGTGGCCAGCATCCTTCTCGGTTTCGGTTTCTCGAGCACGGTCATGCTGTGCCTCGGCCGCTTCCTGGCCGGGCTGAGCGTCGGCGTTGCGATGTCGGTCGGAACGGCGTGGCTCAAGGAACTCTCCGCCGCGCCGTTCGACAAGCGCGCTGACACGGTGGCAGGCGCCCGGCGCCCGGCACTGACCCTCACCCTCGGCTTCGGACTCGGTGCCGGCGTCGCCGGCGCACTCGCCCAGTGGGGCCCGATGCCGACGCTCGCCCCCTACCTCGTCCACATCGTGCTGAGCCTTGCCGTACTGCCCCTGCTCGTCACGACGCCGGAGACCGTGCCGCGCTACCGCGCGCACCGCCCGTTCTGGCGTGACCTTGCGGTTCCTCTCGCCGGGCATCGCCGCTTCCTGCGCGTCATCGCGCCCTCAGCGCCCTGGGTCTTCGGCGCGGCCGGGATCGCGTACGCGATCATGCCGAAGCTCGTCGACACCCAGCTCGGCGAGTTCAACCTCGCATACGCGACCCTGCTCACGGTCGTCACCCTCGGTACGGGGGCCCTGGTCCAGCCGCAGGTCGCCCGGATCAACACACGCACCAACGGGCGAGCGCTCGTCGTCGGCATGGGCATGATGCTCGTCGGCATCCTGCTCTCCATCTGCGCCGCGGCGACCCTGTCCCCGATCGTCGCCCTCGTCACGGCGATCGTGCTCGGCGCCGCGTACGGCGTGTGCGTCGTCGCGGGCCTCGTCGAGGTGCAGCGCATCTCCACCCCTGCCGACCTCGCCGGCATCACGGGCGTGTACTACAGCCTCACCTACCTCGGGTTCCTGCTGCCGGTCCTCTTCGCGGCGCTCAACGCCGTCGCGAGCTACACCCTGCTGATGTCCCTGCTCGGTGTCGTCTGCGCGGCGTCCCTCGCCGTCGTGGCCTGGGGCATCCGCCGCGTCTAGCCCCGCCCGGGTAAAGGGGCGCTGAGGTACGGCGTGAGGACGGCGCGCAGGTAGCGCGTCCCGCCGGTGGAATCTGTAGTGGAATCCGAAGGCCCTCCGGTGTCCGCCCCGTCGAGCTCCTCGAAGGCGAACCAGGACTCGGCGAGGATCCAGAGCGCCCGCACGAGGTCATCGAGCTCCCGATCGCCGAGCGGGCGGATCTCGCCGTGTTCACGCCAGCCCCTGGCGATCTCGCTGAACCTGACGAGGCGCCGGGCGCGCACGAGCCGGTAGTGTTCGGCGAGCACCGGGTCCGCGTGCAGCAGGCCGAAGAGGTCGCGGGCCAGGAACGCGTACTGCCGCGTCAGCGCGACACCGGCACCGAGGCGGTCGAGTACCTGCTCGGGGTCCAGGCGTTCAGGCCCGTCCCCTCCCCCGGCAGCGGATGCCTCCCAGAGAGATTCGTAGGCCGTCACGCGCTGGGCATGCAGCTCGCGCACGATCTCGTCCTTGCCGCCGAACCAGTAGTACAGGTTGCCCGGGCTGATTCCGGCGGCCGCCGCGATCGCGTTGGTGGTCACGGCGGCGGTGCCGCGTTCGTTGAAGAGGCCGAGGGCGACGAAGAGGATCCTGGCCCTGGTCTCCCCCGCCGTCACCGTGGTCGGGACCCGGCTCACGAAAGCACGACTTCCCGCGCGGGGCGTCGAGGGCTCGGCAGGGCCGAGCCGGTCGGATGTCCGATCCGGAAGGTCATGATCGCGTGGCGGCCGGCGGGCAGGAGCGCGGCCAGCGCGTCGCCGAAGTCCGGGTTGAGGCCCGTCGAGCGTTCCCTGTCGATCCGTTCCGGAAGCTGGCAGAGCGGTTGGGCGCTCACCCCGTCGACCGTCATGCTCAGGTGCAGGCGCTGCCAGGCCCTGCCGACGGCGAGACGCTCGCCGGTGTCGAGCGGGTCGCGCACGACGAGCGCTCCGAAGGCCGCGGCCGTGGGGACCTGGCTGTCCCTGGTGCCGGCGAGCCAGCCCGCGTTGTTCTGGGCCGTCGAAACGGGAATGACCTTCGAAACGGCCCTGATGAATTCCGACTGCCCGGACGGGTCGATCGTGATGCCGTCTTTCTTCGACTGGATCTCGTGCCAGTCGGTGCGGTACCAGGCGGCGTCGTCCGCCACCTGTTGCGGGTCTGCGATGATCGCCTCGGTCGCGCGGACGGTCAGGGCACCGAACGCATTCTTCTCCGCGGGGTCCGAGAACCAGACGAGTTCGGCGACGGTCTCGTCGATGAGTCCGCTGAGCCGTGCCAGCTCCGCGGCGCTCACGGGCCGCGTGAGGTCATAGGAGTTGCGGTCGGTGTGTCGGGATGCGATCGCGGTGAACAGCGGTGAGACGGATGCCTCCGCCGCCTGAAGGTCGATCCGTGCGACGTGTGTGGGGTCCGCGGGGTCCGGCAGCAGGGTGACGGCGGCCTTCTTCCCGTTCGCGGGTGCCGCGACGACGATGTTCTCGATCGCGCACCCGAGCGAGACGTCCATCTCCCGGAGCAGCGGGTCCATCGTCCCGAGGTTCCTGGTCGTGTCAGCGAAGACGTCGATCCGGTTGTCGGCGACCCTGAACTGCCAGGGCTGGGCGTTGTGCGCGTTCGCGGCGAGCACGGCGGCCCGAACGAGGCCGAGGGCGTCATGCGCCTCCGGGCCGGCCTGCGCCCATGCGGCGAATGCCTCGCCTGTCCCGCTCGCGAACACGCCACCGTCGACCGCGCGCCAGGTGAGGCCTGCGGCGCCGGCGATCGCGATCGTCCCCAGGCCGATGCCGGCGACCTTGAGGAACGAACGCCGGGTCGACGTCCGCCCCTTGTTGTCGTACCGGCCTTTCGGCTCGTTCCGGTCGTTCCTGGGTGTCCTGTCGGGCGTCATACTCCCATTAGAGTCTTTACTCTAATGTTTGTCGAGCCCGGCGGTCATCAGGCGAGCCCGGCAGTCAGGCGAGTTCGGTGAGTCGTCCGGCCTTGATGTGCAGGCGGCGCTGGGCGCGCCTGGCGACGGCACTGTCGTGCGTGACCACGATCAGGGTGAGGCCCTGTGCCCGCCAGAGCCCCTCGAGCAGGTCCATGATCTCGTCCCTGGTCTCCTCGTCGAGGTTGCCGGTCGGCTCGTCGGCGAGGAGCACGGTCGGGTCCTTGACGAGTGCCCTCGCGATCGCGACCCGCTGTTGCTGGCCGCCCGAGAGTTCGGCGGGAAGGTGGCCGAGGCGGTCCCCGAGGCCGACGGCCTCGAGGGCGGCCGCCGAGCGCTCCCGGCGCGCGGCGTTCGTCCCGCCGAGCGGCGCGAGCGCCGTCTCGACATTCTCCTGGGCGGTCAGCGTCGGGATCAGGTTGAAGCCCTGGAACACGAAGCCGATCTCGGTGGCGCGGATGCGACCGAGCTGGGAGTCCCCGAGGCTCGACAGGTTCGAACTGCCGAGGTGCTCCGTCTCGAGCACCACGGATCCGGAACTCGGGCGGTCAAGTGCCCCGAGCATCTGCAGGAGGGTCGACTTGCCGCCACCGGTCGGCCCCTGGATCGCGACCATCTGGCCATCGGGGATCGAAACGGTGACGTCCTGCAGCGCGGTCACCGAGCGCTTGCCCTGGTCATACTTTTTGGTGACATTCGTCAGCTGGTACATGGTCTGGTTCCTTTTGGAAGCTGAAAGTGAGAATCGGAGCGAATCGAATCGGGTGACGCAGGCAGTGCTACGCGATGCTGCGCAGGGCTTCCGCCGGCCGGAGCCGGGAGGCTCGCCACCCCCCGATCACTCCGGCGAGCAGGCCGCCGAGAACGGCGAGTCCGACCGCGATCAGGATCACGGATACCGTGACGGGCGCCGTCAGGACGATGTTCGACTGGGTGGCCGCCTGGGTTGCGGCACCGAATCCGCCACCGCCAGGGCCGAAGCCTGCGCCTCCCGCACCTCCCGCGCCGCCGGCGGCCCCGGCCCCGCGGCCCACCGCCTGCACGGCCGTCGAGGCCCCTGCGGTCAACGTCGGGGCGATGATGTTGATCACGAGGATCCCGGCGAGCCCGACGGCGATCCCGACGACGCCGCCGATCAGGCCCTGCACGAGCGATTCGCCGCCGACCTGGCGCACGATCCGGCCGTTGGACCACCCGATCGCCTTGAGCGTTCCGAACTCACGGGTGCGCCGGGTGACCCCGGAGATCGTGAAGAGGATCGCGATCAGGAACGCCGCTGCGAGGACGATCAGGGAGAGCCACAACCCGAGGTTGGAGACGAGGCTCGATGCGCTCGCGAGCGACCCGGATACGCTCGACGCGAGGTCCGCCTGGGTCTTGACGGTCGCTGCGGGCAGTGCGGTCCTGATGTCCGCCTGGACCTGGTTGATGTCCGTCGACGACGCCGCCTGCACGTAGATGTTGGAGACCTGGCTCGGCAGGGCCGCGAGGGACTGGGCGACGTCGAGCGGAATGTAGACATTGGCCGCGGTCGCGCTGTCCGAGGTCGCCGCGGAGACCAGCCCGACGATGCTGAAGTCGGTGCCCGCGATAGCGACGGTGCCGCCGACGGCGAGGGAGGCGGTCGTCGCGTAGCTCGCGTCGAGGACGGCGACGTTCGCACCGGCATCCGTGCTCGCGAGCGAGCGCCCGGCTGTGAGCGTCACGGCGGAGAGCGGGCCGACGGCTGCGTCGGCCGGGTTCAGCCCGAGCACGGTGAAGGAGTCGACGCTGAACGAGCTGCCGCCCGCACCGTCGGGGCCACCCGTCGGCGGCGTCTCAGCGCTCTGGCCTGACGGAGCGCCCTGGCCGGTCGATGGCCGGGTGGCGCCCTGGCTGCGGGTCGGGAGGGCGCCGCTGAAGGTGGAGTTGCTCAGCAGGAGCGTCGCAGCGGCCGCACTGACGTTCGGAACCGCGCGCACCGAGTCGAGACCGGTCGAGGCGAAGGTCTCCGTCCCGCGTTCAGCCGTGAGCCTGCTGCGGCTGATCGTCGTGGTTCCGTCCGCTGCGGCACCGTCCGCCGAACCGAAGTCGAAGCGTTGGGGCGCGCCGTTTCCGGTGCCCGGCGTCGCGGCGGCAGCAGGGGCCTGGCTCACGGTGATGTCGGTGCCGACGCCGTACACGGACTCGAGAACGGATGCCTGGGCGAGCTGGACTCCGCTCGACACCGAGTTGACGATGATGACCAGCGCGATGGCGAGGGCCATGCCGATCGCGACGATGGCGGTCTGCTTGCGACGGCCCGCGAGTTCCCGACGCAGGTAGGTATAGAACATGAGTCTCCGGTTCCGGGGACTCTCCGTGGGGCCCACCGGGATCGAAGTTATGGATCAGGGCTTTCCGGACGCTATCACTTTCCTGTGAATACGCCGTCAAATGACAGTTCTGCCCCATGAACATCGGCTGGGCACTGGTGTTTCCAAGCTGATCAGGATGTCTGCGGGCCACACTCTGCCGCTGGCGTACGCTGGCGGCATGACTGGGAATGGCCTCGGATCCGCAGTGCCCGAAGATGTGAGCTCCTGGGCCGCCCGCCAGCGCTGGTTCGCGGACACGGGCCGCCCGGTGGCGCTGGCGCGCGTGGGCGGCTGGTCGCTGCCCTCCGGCGAGCCGGGGGTGCTGATCCGCACCGACTGCGTCGTCGACGCCGGCGACCCTCGCCGGACGGTCTACCAGCTTCCCGTGACCGAGCGGGAGGTGGCTCTCCCTGGCGGCGAGGCGGCCCTCATCACGACCCTTACCGGAGCGGACGGGCGGCGAAAGTTCGTCTATGACGCTCCGGCGGATCCGGCCTATGCGCGGGCG
>NZ_JASJXJ010000128.1:0-11836 GCF_035018685.1 Cryobacterium sp. RTC2.1 | reverse complement strand
CTCCCTCCCCCTTCCGGACGGCCTCGCCGGCGTTCGCGTCGACGCCGGCATCGCCAAACTCCTCGGTTTCTCCCGCAGCTTCGCCGCAGAGGTCGCCGAGGCAGGCGGTGTCGCGATCGACGGCGTCGTGGTCGGCAAGTCCGACCGCCTGCACGCGGGAAGCTGGCTCGAGGTGAACTGGCAACCGAAGGACGCTCTCGAAATCGTTCCGATCGAGGTCCCAGACCTCACGATCGTCTACGACGACGAGAGCATCGTCGTCGTGAACAAGCCCTCAGGTGTCGCGGCCCACCCGAGCGTCGGCTGGACGGGCCCGACGGTTCTCGGCGCGCTCTCCGCCGGCGGCTACCGGATCGCGACCTCTGGGGCCTCGGAGCGCGCGGGCATCGTGCATCGCCTCGACGTGGGCACGAGCGGACTCATGGTCGTCGCGAAGTCGGAGACGGCGTACGTCGCCCTCAAGAAGGCCTTCCACGACCGCGAGGTCGAGAAGATCTACCATGCCGTCGTGCAGGGCCATCCCGACCCGAGTGCAGGCACGATCGACGCGCCCATCGGCAGGCACCCGCGCTCCGACTGGAAATTCGCGGTCATCGCCGGCGGCAAAGACTCGGTCACCCACTACGAGACCCTCGAGGCCTTCCCCTCGGCGTCCCTGCTCGAAGTGCACCTGGAGACGGGACGCACCCACCAGATCCGGGTACACATGGCCGCCCAGCGGCATCCGTGCGTCGGCGACGCCATGTACGGTGCAGACCCCTCGATCACGGCCAGGCTGGGACTCACCCGGCAGTGGCTGATCGCCAAACAGCTTGCGTTCTTCCACCCGGAATCCCGGGAATGGGTCACCTTCTCCGCCGAATACCCCGCGGACCTCGAGCATGCCCTGACCGTGCTCAGGGATGTCTAGGCCAGGAACACCACACACCATCTACCGGAGCATCCGTGTCGAATACCACTAGCGCGAACGGATCGAATGATTCTTTCGTGCACCTGCATGTGCACAGCGAATACTCCATGCTCGACGGAGCCGCGCGGGTCAAACCGCTGATCAAAGAGGCCGTCGAACAGGGAATGCCCGCGGTCGCCATCACAGACCACGGCAACATGTTCGGCGCGTTCGACTTCTGGAAGTCCGCGACGGACGCCGGCATAAAGCCCATCATCGGTACTGAGGCCTACATCACCCCCGGCACCGACCGGCGGGACAAGACCAGGGTCAAATGGGGCACGAGCGGCCAGAACCGCGACGATGTCGGCGGCAGCGGCGCGTACACGCACATGACGCTGCTCGCCGAGAACACCGCGGGCATGCACAACCTCTTCCGGCTCTCGACGAAGGCCTCACTCGAGGGCTACTACTTCAAGCCCCGCATGGACCGCGAGCTGCTGAGCGAGTTCTCGAACGGCCTGATCGGCACGACCGGCTGCGTCGGCGGCGAAGTGCAGACCCGCCTCCGTCTCGGCCAGTACGACGAGGCGAAGAAGGCTGCGGGGGAGCTGAGGGACATCTTCGGACCGGAGAACTACTTCTGCGAGATCATGGACCACGGCATCGACATCGAGCGCCGCACCATGAGCGAGCTGCTCCGCCTCGCCAAGGAGCTCAACCTCCCGCTCGTCGCCACGAACGACCTGCACTACACGCACGCCCACGATGCGACGGCGCACGCCGCCCTGCTGTGCGTGCAGTCGGCGTCGACCCTCGACGACCCGAACCGGTTCAAGTTCGACTCAGACGAGTTCTACCTCAAGACCGCGGCCCAGATGCGGCACCTCTTCCGCGACAACCCGGAAGCCTGCGACAACACGCTCCTGATCGCCGAGCGCTGCGAGGTGAAGTTCGACACCCAGGCCAACTACATGCCGCGCTTCCCGACCCCGGAGGGTGAGAACGAGGAAAGCTGGTTCGTCAAGGAGACCGAGCTCGGCCTGGCCCGCCGGTACCCGAACGGCATTCCCGCCGAGGTGCGCACCCGGGCAGACTACGAGGTCGGCATCATCGCCCAGATGGGCTTCCCCGGCTACTTCCTCGTCGTCGCGGACTTCATCATGTGGTCCAAGACGAACGGCATCCGGGTCGGCCCAGGGCGCGGATCGGGAGCCGGGTCGATGGTCGCGTACGCGATGGGCATCACCGACCTCGACCCGCTCGTGCACGGCCTGATCTTCGAGCGGTTCCTCAACCCGGACCGCGTCTCCATGCCTGACTTCGACGTCGACTTCGACGATCGTCGCCGCGGCGAGGTCATCCACTACGTCACCGAGAAGTACGGCTCCGAGCGCGTCGCCCAGATCGTCACCTACGGCACCATCAAGGCCAAGCAGGCCCTGAAAGACTCCAGCCGGGTACTCGGCTTCCCGTTCGGGATGGGCGACAAGCTCACCAAGGCCATGCCGCAGCCGATCATGGGCAAGGACATGCCGCTCACCGGCATGTTCGACAAGGACCACCCGCGCTACCGCGAGGCCGTCGACTTCCGCGCGATCATCGAGACGGATGCCGAGGCCCGCACGGTCTTCGACACCGCGCTCGGCCTCGAGAACCTGAAACGCCAGTGGGGCGTGCACGCGGCCGGCGTGATCATGTCGTCAGACCCGCTGATCGACATCGTGCCCGTGATGAAGCGCGAGGCCGACGGCCAGATCGTCACCCAGTTCGACTACCCGGCGTGCGAGTCCCTCGGACTGATCAAGATGGACTTCCTCGGGCTCCGCAACCTCACGATCATCGACGACGCCCTCGACAACATCGCCGTCAACCGCGGCCACCGGCCCGTGCTCGAGGACCTCGGCCTCGACGACCCCATCGCATACGAGCTGCTCGCCCGCGGTGACACCCTCGGCGTCTTCCAGCTCGACGGTGGCCCGATGCGCGCACTGCTCCGCCTGATGAAACCCGACAACTTCGAGGACATCTCCGCCGTCATCGCGCTCTACCGGCCGGGGCCCATGGGCGCGAACTCGCACACCAACTACGCGCTGCGGAAGACCGGGCAGCAGGAGATCGTGCCGATCCACCCCGAACTCGAGGAAGCCCTCAAGGACGTCATCGGCACCACATACGGCCTGATCGTGTACCAGGAACAGGTCATGTCGATCGCGCAGAAGCTCGCCGGCTTCTCGCTCGGCCAGGCCGACCTGCTGCGCCGGGCCATGGGCAAGAAGAAGAAATCGGAGCTCGACAAGCAATTCGCCGGGTTCTCCGCCGGGATGAAGACCAACGGGTACTCCATGGAGGCGGTGAAGACCGTCTGGGACATCCTGTTGCCGTTCTCCGACTACGCCTTCAACAAGGCGCACTCCGCGGCGTACGGCGTGGTCAGCTACTGGACCGCCTACCTCAAGGCGCACTACCCGGCCGAGTACATGGCGGCCCTGCTGACGAGCGTCGGCGACTCCCGCGACAAGCTCGCGCTCTATCTCAACGAGTGCCGCCGGATGGGCATCCAGGTGCTCCCGCCGGACGTCAACGAGTCCATCGGCTATTTCGCGGCCGTCGGTCCGGACATCCGCTTCGGGCTCGGCGCCGTGCGCAACGTCGGCTTCAACGTCGTCGATGCGATCCGCGCCTCGCGCGACGAGAAGGGCCGTTTCGAGTCCTTCCACGATTTCCTCCGCAAGGTGCCGATCCAGGTCGCCAACAAGCGCACGGTCGAATCCCTCGTCAAGGCCGGCGCCTTCGACTCCCTCGGAGCGACCCGCCGGGCCATGGTCGAGATCCACGAGGGCGCCGTCGAGTCCGCCGTGAAGATCAAGCGCGACGAGGAACACGGCATGGTCGGCTTCGACTTCGACAGCCTCTTCGACGACCCGCAGGAGACCGAACAGGTCCCGGACCGTCCGGAATGGAGCAAGAAGGAGAAACTCGCCTTCGAACGCGACATGCTCGGCCTCTACGTCTCCGACCATCCGCTCGCCGGCCTGGAGATCCCGCTCGCGAAACACGCCTCGACCTCCATCGCCGACCTGCTCGCCTCCGAGCAGACCCAGGACGCTGACACCGTCACGATCGCCGGCCTCATCACGAGCGTCCAGCACCGGATCGCCAAGAAGAGCGGCAACCAGTACGGCATCATCCAGGTCGAGGACTTCGGCGGCGACATCGACGTGATGTTCATGGGCAAGGCGTACCAGGAGTTCGCGCCCGCGCTCATCAACGACTCGATCGTCGTGGTGCGCGGTCGGGTGAGCCTCCGGGACGACGGCATGAACATCCACGCATACAGTCTCTTCGCGCCGGACCTCGGACAGACCGGCGACTCTGGCACCCTCGCGATCACCCTCGCAGAGGCGCGCGCGACGACCGACACCGTCACCGCGCTCGGCGACGTGCTGATCCGGCACCGTGGCTCCTCGGAGGTGCGGCTCAAGCTGATCAAGAACGATTCGGCCCGCGTCTTCGAACTGCCGTACCAGGTCACGATCAGCGCAGACCTGTTCGGCGAGCTCAAGAGCCTGCTCGGCCCGTTCTGCCTCAGCTAGAGGTCGCCGTCCCAGCCGAGCCGGCCGCGTCCGCCGCGCCGGGCGCATAGCCCGTCGGCTATGCGCCCGGGAATAGCCTTGGACCATGACACGTCGCACGAGCGAACCGTTCTACACCCCGGCCATCGTGGCCGGCCGGGCCATCTTCGGGGTCTTCCGGCTCAAGGCTGCGGCGACCGGCTTCGAGAACCTCCCCGATACCGGGGGAGCCGTCCTGGCGATCACGCACTTCGGCTATGCCGACTTCGCCCTCGTCGAATGGCAGGCCTGGCTGCACAACCGCAGGCACATCCGCTTCATGGCCAAGAAGGGCGCCTTCGACAAGCCCGTCGTCGGCTGGCTGCTGCGCGGTATGCACCACATCAGCGTCGACATGCAGGCGGGGGCCGCAGCATACGGCGAGGCCGTGGCCGCCCTGCGCGCGGGTGAACTCCTCGGGGTGTTCCCGGAAGGCGGGGTCAACGCCTCCTTCACCGTGCGCGAGCTCAAGTCCGGCGCGGTCCGGATGGCGAGGGAGGCCGGCGTCCCGGTGATCCCTGTCGCGGTCTGGGGCGGCCACCGGCTGCTGACGAAGAACCACAAGCCCACCCTGCGGGAGGCGTACCGGGTGCCGATCCGCTTCTCCGTGGGAGCGCCGTTCGAGCTCGACCCCGCCGTCGACGCCCAGGAGCTCACCGCGCAGCTCCACGACACCCTCCAGGCCATGGTCGACGAACTCCAGGCCGGGTATCCCGTCGACGGTTCCGGCCAGTGGTGGCAGCCGCGCCATCTCGGCGGCGCGGCTCCGACCCCGGAGGAGGCTGCGGTCGTCGAGGCAGAACGCCAGCGACTCCGCGCGCTCAAGCGCACTGCCGCGACACGCGACGACGCCTGACCCGGCCAACGGGTCGTTCGCCTCGGCTCAGAGCGCCGCTTCCGGTCCGGGCACCCGGTACATCCGCTCGTGGTAGAGCAACGCCTCGTCTTCGTCGCCGAGGCCGCCCTCCTCGATCTGGACGACGATCACGGCGCCGTTGTGCACAGAGACCCGCTCGATGATGTGGCCGACCATCCAGCTCGTCACGTCGTTCAGCACCAACAGGCCGTGCGGACCCTCATGCCAGTGGTCACCGGCGAAGCGCAGGGCGTTCGGCCCGCTCATCCGCTCGGCGAGGGCGCGATTGCGTGCGCCAAGGGTGTGGATGACGACGCGGTCCGTCTCGGCGATCGCCGGCCAGGAGCTTGCCGTCCTGGCCATGTTGAAGGTCGCGAGCGGCGGCACGGACGACAGCGAGGCAAGTGAGGTCGCCGTGAAGCCGACGGGGGTTCCGTCGGTCTGGCGCGCCGTCACGCACGCGACACCGGCGGCGTGGCGCCGGAACGCCTGCTTGAACGCGGCGAGGTCGAGAGGGGCGTTCGGATCTCCCTCGAGCCGGGGAACGGTCGGTGTTTCGCGGATGTCGTTCAGTTCGTTCATGTCACTTGCCCCAAGGTCTGTGAAGGCCACCCTATTCCCGTGTGATGGATGTTGGTGGCTAGGCTGGTCAGACATGATCCAGAGACTTGACCTACGAGGCACCCGGCCGACGCCGGCCGAACTGCTCGCCACGATTCCGCGCGCCGTCACCGATGTGACCGCCGCGAGCGCCGTGGCCGCCGAGCTCATCTCCGACGTCCGCGCGCGCGGCGAGGCGGCGCTCTACGACCAGGCCGAACGGCTCGACCGGGTGCGCCCTGACGCGCTCCGGGTCCCGGCCGGCGACATCGCCGACGCCCTGGCCGGGCTCTCGCCCGAAGTGCGCATCGCCATCGAGGAGACCATCCGGCGGGTCAGGCTCGCGAGCGAGGCCCAGGTGCCGCCGCACGTGACCACGACCATCGACGAAGGAGCCGTGATCACCCAGCGGTGGCAGCCTATCCGTCGCGTGGGCCTCTACGTGCCGGGCGGCAAGGCCGTCTACCCTTCGAGCGTCGTGATGAACGTCGTGCCCGCGCAGGTCGCCGGGGTCAGCTCGATCGCGCTCGCCTCACCGCCGCAGCAGGCGTTCGGCGGACGCGTGCACCCGACCATCCTCGCCGTCGCCGGGCTCCTCGGCGTCACCGAGATCTACGCCATGGGCGGCGCCGGCGCTGTCGGCGCGTTCGCATACGGGGTGCCGAGCCTCGGCCTCGACCCCGTCCAGCTCGTCACCGGCCCCGGCAACGTCTACGTCGCCGCCGCCAAGCGGCTCGTCCGAGGCGTCACCGGCATCGACGCGGAAGCCGGCCCCACCGACATCCTCGTGATCGCCGACTCCGGCGCAGACCCGCTCCTCGTCGCGGCCGACCTGGTCAGCCAGGCCGAGCACGACGAACTCGCGGCCGCCGTGCTCGTCACCGATTCGGTCGAGCTCGCGGATGCCGTCACCGCGCGACTCGCCGTGCTCGCGGTGACAACCCCTCACGGTGAGCGGGTGACCGCCTCGCTCTCCGGAACCCAGTCCGCGATCGTGCTCGTCGACGACCTCGCCGCCGCCGCCGCATTCAGCAACGCCTTCGGGCCGGAGCACCTCGAGATCCAGACCAGGGACCCGCACGTCGAACTCGCGCTCATCGAGAACGCCGGGGCCATCTTCCTCGGCCCGAACTCACCGGTGAGCCTCGGCGACTACTCAGCGGGCTCCAACCACGTGTTGCCGACCGGCGGCCAGGCCCGGTTCTCGTCCGGCCTCGGGGCGTACACGTTCCTCCGCCCGCAGCAGGTCGTCGAGTACAGCAGGGACGCACTCCGCGGTGTCGCCGCCAATATCGCGGCGCTGTCGGACGCCGAGGATCTCCCCGCGCACGGCGCGGCCGTGACCGCCCGCTTCGCCTGACCCGAACCGATTCGACGGAGATTGTGTCCGGAAGCCACGGGGGAGTGCCGTTCCGGGGTGTTTCAGACCGAGCGCCCGTCGAATCGGTCAGGGCGTCGGGGCGAGGGTGTGGCGCGACGCGCCCGGGCGACGGCGAATCCCCCGGAAAGGGGCGCTAGGCTGGCAGCACAATGTTCTGCCCGTTCTGCCGCCACCCGGACTCCCGAGTCATCGACTCGCGCACGAGCGACGACGGACTTTCCATCCGTCGCCGTCGCCAGTGCCCCGAATGCGGTCGCCGGTTCAGCACGACGGAGACCGCGAGCCTCAACATCGTCAAGCGCAGCGGCGTCGTCGAACCGTTCAGCAGGGACAAGATCGTCACCGGTGTCCGCAAGGCCTGCCAGGGGCGGCCGGTGACGGACTCCGACCTCGCCCTCCTCGCCCAGCGCGTCGAGGAGACCATCCGCCAGACGGGTGCCTCCCAGGTCGCCGCGAACGACGTCGGCCTCGCGATCCTGCCGCCGCTGCGTGAACTCGACGAGGTCGCCTACCTCCGCTTCGCGAGTGTGTACCGCGCGTTCGACTCCCTCGAAGACTTCGAGAGCGCCATCGACCAGCTCCGCAGTGAACACGAGGAGAGTCTCCGCAACGGGGCCCTCGGCGACGAGCCCGAACTGTAGCCGGTGTACCCCTTCTTCTTCCGGCACGTGCTCGCGCGGCTCGACCCCGAGCGCGCACACCACCTCGCCTTCACGGTGATCCGTCTCATTCCGAGCCGGGGCATCGGGCGGCTTGTCCATGCGTTCACCCGGCCGAGAACCGACCAGGCCGTGCACACCCTCGGCTTGCGCTTCGATTCCCCGTTCGGCGTCGCCGCAGGCTTCGACAAGGACGGCCTCGCCGTGATCGGCCTGGGCCGCCTCGGTTTCGGCCACGTCGAGGTCGGCACGATCACGGCGCTGCCGCAGCCGGGAAACCCGAAACCGCGGCTGTTCCGGCTGGTCCCCGACCGCGCCGTGATCAACAGGATGGGCTTCAACAACCAGGGCGCTGCAGCGGCAGCAGTGCGCCTCGCCCGGGTGGGTTCGATCGCTGGACGGCCGGTGCTCGGCATCAACATCGGCAAGAGCCGCGCGACCGCGGTGGACGACGCCACGAGCGACTATCTCGTGAGCGCCAGGGCCCTCGCGCCCCTCGCCGACTACCTCGTCGTCAACGTGAGCTCGCCGAACACCCCCGGCCTCCGCGGCCTGCAGGAACTCGACCAGCTGGCCCCGCTTCTCACCGCCGTCCGGGCGGCGTCCGGGAGCACCCCCCTGCTCGTCAAGATCGCCCCTGACCTTCGCGACGAGGAAGTCACCCGCATCGCCGAACTCGTCGTGCGGCTCGGCCTCGACGGCATCATCGCGACCAACACGACCATTTCACGCGAGGGTCTCTCGACGGATGCCGCCAGGATCGAGGCCATCGGAGCCGGCGGCCTGTCGGGGGCCCCACTCCGGGCCCGCTCGCTCGCGGTACTGCGCCTGATCCGCGCGAGCGTTCCCGCCGGCCTCTGCGTGATTTCCGTCGGAGGAATCGACACCGCCGCCGACGTCGCCGAGCGGCTCGATGCCGGGGCGACCCTCGTCCAGGGCTACACGGCGTTCCTGTACCGTGGCCCGCTCTGGGCGCGCCAGGTCAACCGCGGCCTCGACCGGCTCCGCGCGTAACCTCCCCGCCTGACGTCAGCGGCCGGTGCGAGGTGCGCGGGCATCCGCCGATCGCTCAGATGAGCGGTGCGCCCGGCGCGAGGACTCCGAGCGCTACGAGTTGCCTGGCGAGGCTCGCACCGTCCGGCCCGTAGACCCAGCGGGGGTCCGTGGACTCGAGGGCGGCATCCTTTGCCCGTCGTCCGGCGAGAACCGCCTCGCTCGGGGAGAGCTCGCGAATGGCGACGGCCTCGACGCTGCCGGGGAACTCGCGCTGGAACTCGCTGTAGATGTCCTCGTCGTGCTGGCCATCGTCCCCGACCAGGATCCAGCGGATCCCGGGAAACTCCAGGGCCAGGCGACGCAGGTTGGCGCGCTTGTGGTCGGTGCCGCTGCGGAACCACCGGTCGTGGGTGGGGCCCCAGTCGGTGAGCAGCAACGCGCCGGCGGGGTAGAGGTTACGGGAGAGGAACCGGGTCAGGGTCGGCGCGACATTCCAGGCGCCCGTCGACAGGTAGATCACCGGGGACCCCGGCGCCGCCGCGGTGAGACGGTCCAGGAGTACGGCCATGCCGGGGGTGGGCACCCTCGCGTGTTCGTCGAGCACGAACGTGTTCCAGGCGGCGAGCAACGGCCGGGGGAGGGTCGTGACCATCACCGTGTCGTCGACGTCGGAGATGATGCCGCGATCGACGAGCGGAGCGACGATGAAGAGCGGCGCATCGACGGGTGCCGAGGCATCCGTGCTGAGTCGGGCGACCTGCCAGCCCGGCGTGAGCGGCAGCCGGATGACCGTGTCGACGACGCCGCCGCGGTCGGCGCTCACGCGGTGGCTGAAGCCGTTGATCTCGATCGTGACGGTGACGTCGTGCACGGGAACCGCGGTGAAACTGCGCCAACCGCGGATGCCGGCCTCGCGCCGTTCGGCTCGCCAGCGTCTGCGCGTGACGGCCTTCTTGGTCCGAGCCGGCTTGGCCAGCAGAACCCGGCAGAGAATCCGCACCCATTCGGTGCTTCCGTATCCCGCGTACGGGATGACCGTGGGCAGATAACCGCGTTTGCGGGCGCTACGCTCGCGACGTTCGTGCATCCAGTCTTCGATCCGGGCTGCGCGATGCATCATTTTCGCAGGTCGGCCCGCATTCGTTGTTCTGGAAGGCTTCGGCACGCCTCCTAGTTTGTCATGTGCCGCCCCTTTCGGGAGGATCCAGTCGTGCCGCGACCCGTTTGGCATCGCCGGGGGGACAAGACCCGTAGGATTGGGTCCTACTTCAAGGAGGACAAGTGTCAGTGAGTGACCTTTTCGAGGGGGACATCGTTGAGGCCGGCGCACAGGTCCGGATCGAACCCATCCAGCAGCGCAGCACGGCACGCCTGTCCGGCCTGCTCGATGCCGCTGCCGTCGTCGTCGACGAGGTCGGCTTCGACCGGATCACGACCGCGATGGTGGCTGAACGCGCGGGGGCATCGATCGGAACCGTGTACCGCTACTACCCGGACCGGGTCGCAGTACTGCATGCCCTGCGTGAGCGGGCCATTCAGCGATATCGACTCCGCGTCGCCAGGGAAATCAAGCTTGCAGACCCGAAGACCGCCTGGGAGACCATCGACTGCGCCATCACGGCCTTCGTCGAGATGTACCGGACCGAACCGGGCTTCCGCATCATGCACTTCGCCGACAGGGAACGGCTTCCGATCAGCTCGGCGAGCCCGGCCGACGGGATCGAGGTCGGCTTCCTGGCCGGCCAGCTCGCAATCGCTCTCTCCGAGCGGTTCGGCCTCCCGTACGGGCCGGATCTGCTGTTCCGGCTTGAGGTCATGGTCGAGATGGCCGCAGCGGTCCTGTCGAGAGGGTTCCAGTCCAACGTCCTGGGCGACGAGCGATACATCGCGGAGGCGAGGCGGGTCATCGCGGTATACCTGGCGGGCTACTACGGCGAGGAACTCGAGCAGGACGGTGCAGCAGTCCCAGTCTTGGAATCTGCTGAGTAGAGCTTGGCATCCGGCGGCTTTCCTGATTGGGTGGGAGATCGCTGGCACGTGTTGATTCGACATCAAGCGAGGAATGGGCCACTTCCATGATTGAGTTCCGATCGGTGACGAAAGAATTCCCGGACGGCACCCTTGCGGTCGACGACTTCAGCCTCACGGTTCCCTCGCACCGCACGACCGTGCTCGTCGGATCCTCCGGCTCCGGGAAGACCACCCTGCTGCGGATGATCAACCGCATGGTCGATCCGACGTCCGGCACGATCGAGATCGACGGCGTCTCCGTCGCGTCCCTCGAACCCGTGAAGCTGCGGCGCAGCATCGGCTACGTGATGCAGAATTCGGGACTGCTCCCGCACCGCACCGTCGTCGACAACGTCGCGACCGTGCCCCTTCTGCGTGGTGTGCCGCGCAGGACGGCGCGGGCGGATGCGCTGCGCCTGCTGGACACCGTCGGGCTCGACCGCGCCATCGCCGACCGGTACCCGAGCCAGCTTTCCGGCGGCCAGCAACAGCGCGTCGGCGTTGCCCGCGGCCTCGCCGTCGATCCCAATATCCTCCTGATGGACGAGCCCTTCGGCGCCGTCGACCCGATCGTGCGCGCGGAGCTGCAGCAGGAGCTCATCCGGCTGCAGCACGAGCTCGGCAAGACCGTCGTGTTCGTGACGCACGACATCGACGAGGCGTTCCTGCTCGGCGACCAGATCGCCATCCTGCGGGAGGGCGGCCGGATCGCCCAGCTCGGCACCCCGGCCGAGATCCTCGCCAACCCGGCCGACGACTTCGTCGCGAGCTTCGTCGGTGCCGACCGGGGAAAGCGCGCCCTGCACGTCGAGAGCCAGGACGGCTCGGACG
>NZ_JASJXJ010000127.1:0-11888 GCF_035018685.1 Cryobacterium sp. RTC2.1 | reverse complement strand
TCGCAATGCTCAGCCTCGGCGGGCACAAACCCGTGCTTCCCGGCCGGGACTAACCCACGGAAGAGTCAGGAGAGCCGGTTTAAGGGCCAAAATCGTACTCTCGCGGCGGGGACTGCTCGACGAAGACGCCGGGCAGGGACTACTCGACGAAGACGCCGGCCAGGGTCTTCTTGCCGCGGCGGAGCACGGCGACACCACCGGGGAGCACGGCCCCCTCGATGGTCTGGTCCTCGCTGAGGACCTTGACGTTGTTCAGGTACACCCCGCCCTGCTTGATCGCGCGCCGGGCCTCGCTCAGGCTCGTCGTGAGTCCGGTGTCCACGAGCAACTGCATGACAGGTGCGTGCGGGGCCGTTGTCGTGTTGGGGAGTTCACGCAGGGCGGCCTCGAGGGTCTCCTCGTCGAGGTCGGCGAGGTCACCCTGGCCGAAGAGGGCCTGCGCGGCGTGGATGGCAGCATCCGTCGCCGCCCGCCCGTGCACGAGGCTCGTCACCGAGACGGCGAGGGTGCGCTGGGCGAGCCGCTTGAAGGGTTCCGTGGCAACCGATTCCTCGAGGCCCTCGATCTCGGCCCGCGTCAGGAACGTGAAGATCTTGAGGCGCAGGATCACATCGGCGTCGTCGGTGTTGAGCCAGAACTGGTAGAAGGCGTATGGGCTCGTCAGGGTGGGGTCGAGCCAGACGGCGTTGCCCTCGCTCTTGCCGAACTTGGTGCCGTCGCTGTTCGTGATCAGGGGTGTGCCGATGGCGTGCACGCTCGCACCCTCTGCCTTGCGGATCAGGTCCGTGCCGCTCGTGAGATTGCCCCACTGGTCGCTGCCCCCGGTCTGCAGCACGCAGCCGTGCGCGCGGAAGAGCTCGAGGAAGTCCAGGCCCTGCAGCACCTGGTAGCTGAACTCGGTGTAGCTGATGCCTGCGTCGGAGTTCAGCCGCGCGCTCACCGCATCCTTCTTGAGCATGGTGCCGACCCGGAAGTACTTGCCGATGTCGCGCAGGAAGTCGATCGCGCTGAGCGGACCGGTCCAGTCGAGGTTGTTCACCAGGGTGACGGGATTGTCGCCCTCCGCGCTCAGGAAGCGCGACACCTGCGCCTGCAGGTAGCCGACCCAGGTGCCGACGGTGTCCTTGGTGTTCAGCACCCGCTCCGCGGTGGGCCGCGGGTCGCCGATCAGACCGGTGGAACCGCCGACGAGGCCGAGCGGCCGGTGACCGGCGAGCTGCAGGCGGCGCATCAGCAGGAGCTGGACGAGATTTCCGAGGTGCAGGCTCGGCGCGGTCGGGTCGAACCCGCAATAGAAGGTGATCGGCTCCCCCGCGAGCAGCGCGCGCAGCTCGGCCTCGTCGGTCGACACCTGCACGAGGCCACGCCAGGAGATCTCCTCCCAGACATTCTCGAAGGTGACGTCGTTGGACTGCTGCTTGAGGATCACGGGATCTGACACGCAGCCCAGATTACCAGCGCGGCCGTGCCGGGCCGGGAGGACAGGCCTGAGCCTTCATCGTGAATAATTAAGCCTGAAGAATGAATATTGAGATATATAGCGTGTACGCTTACTTTATGCGGGCGAACTCCCGCGCTGCACAGCAATCGCACCGGAGGGCGCGCTCATGTTCGTGATCACCGCAGACCAGATCGACAGCCGCCACGACCGGGACCGGGCCGGCGAGATGATCGCCCGCCTCGCCGCCGACTTCGGCCCCGCCTTCCTCCTGCCGCCAGACCAGACCTCCGGCGACGAGATCCAGGCGCTGCTCACCGACGCCGCGACCGCGCTCGACGTCGTGTTCGCGCTGCACCGGTCGGGGCACTGGAGCATCGGCCTCGGCATCGGCCCGGTCCGGGTGCCGCTCCCCCACGCCACCCGGCAGGCCTCCGGCGCGGCATTCATCGCCGCGCGGGCCGCCGTGACGCGAGCCAAGAAAGCGGATGCCCGCTTCGCCCTCGACGCAGACGGGTCCGGGGCCACGGCGGCCGGGGCATCCGCCGGCCGGCCCCACCCCGGCTTGCCCGCTGGCGCACCGATTCTGGCCGGCGCCGAGGTCGAGGCGCTCATCGCGACCGTGCTCCTGCTCCGCCAGCGCCGCTCGCCGGAGGGCTGGGCGGCGGTCGACCTGCTGCGCGGCGGGCTCAGCCAGGTCGACATCGCCGCCCGGCTCGGGATCACGCCCGCCGCGGTGAGCCAGCGGATCAAGTCCTCGCTCTGGAGGGTCGAGGAGGCTGCACACCCCGCACTCGTTAGGCTCGTGGAAGACCTCGAGCAGACTTCGACAGAAACGGACACCGCCGGATGACGATCCAGTCCTTCCAGATCCTCGCCACGCTGTACTGGATGCTGCTGTTGCTCGTGACGATCGGCTCGCTCGTCTGCGCCGTGCTCGCGTTCCGGTGGCGGAAGCAGACCTTCGCGATCATCTCGGCGGGCGGCCTCGCCGGCGCCCTGCTGATCGCGGCGGCCCCCGCTCCGGGCGGCAGCGACACCTTCGGCGTCATCCTCGGACTGATCGCACTCGCCCTCGCCGTCGTCGGCGGCGGTCCGATGGCCCTGCTCGCACTCGACTTCGCCACCCACGATTCCGCGCGGCCCGGCCAGCACGGCGGCATCCTCGTCGACGACGGCGCGACGCCCGCAGTACCCGGCGCGGCCGGTGCCGTGCACGAGGTGCTCCGCGGCGGTCTCATGATCGGCATCCTCGAACGGCTCGCGGTCGCGGGGGCGATCCTTGCCGGGTTCCCCGAGGCGATCGCCGTCGTCGTCGCCATCAAGGGCGTCGGCCGGTTCACCGAACTCACCGAGGCCGAAACCCGTGAGCGCTTCATCATCGGCACCTTCGCGAGCCTGATCTGGGCCTGCGCGTGCGCCGCCCTCGTGAAGATCGCGACGAGCTGAGCGACTGCGTGCGCTGAGTTACGGCCCCTCTGCGCGATCGGGAGGGTGTTTTGTCCGTGACTCAAACCCCCGACGCGTTTCGAAGCTGCGGATGCCGCCGGTAGGGCGACACGGTCGGCTCGCCCGGGAGCCAGAATCGCCACGGGAACGCCACTCCCCCGCCGGGACCGCTGACGCCGGTGCGCGGACCGGTGCGTACCGCAGGCGCGGGAATGGCGGGCAGGGTCAGCTCGAACGGCAGGGCGCCGAGATCGGCGCCGTCGTCGCCGAGCCCGATACCGAGGGCGATCGTGAGCCGCGCCGGTCCCCTGGCCAGATCGCCGTCGGTCTTCGAGGTCGTGCGGCGCGACCGGGCTTCGGCCAGTCCGTCGACGATCTCGCCTCCGCGGAGCAGGAGCGCTGACGCGGCACCCTCCGGGGAACAGACGATGTTGGCGCAGACGTGCATCCCATAGCTGAAATACGCGTAGAGGTGCCCGGGCGGGCCGTACATGGCCGCATTACGCCGGGTGCGACCCCGGAAGGCATACGAGCCCGGGTCGGTTCCGTCGCCGAGGTAGGCCTCGACCTCGGTGATGCGCAGCGCGACCCCGCCGTGGCGGAGAACCGCACCGAGCACGAGCGGGGCGAGTTCGATCGCCGGCCGTGCGAGCAGCTCCCGGTCGAGGCTCACCGGCGGCGCCCGTCACGTCGCAGTTCCCGCGCGGCGTTCACCCGTGGCGCCCGCTAGAGCGCGAGTGCCGAGGCGAGCACGCGCACCCGGGCGACGAGCACGGCACGCTGCTCGGCAACGCGAACCGGGGCGGTGCCGCCCTGGCCGTCGCGACCCTCGACGGACCCGTGGATGCTCAGCACGCTGCGCACCTCGGGGGTCAGGTGCGCGGAGATCGTGAGGAGCGCGTCATCGTCGACCTCGTGGAGTTCGAGTTCGTTCTGCTCGGCGTACTTCACGAGGAGCCCGGTGATCTCGTGCGCGTCCCGGAACGACACACGCTGCTTGACGAGCCATTCGGCGACATCGGTGGCCAGGGAGTACCCCGCGGGGGCGAGTTCCGCCATCCGCTCGGTGTGGAAGGTCAACGTCGCGATCATGCCGGCGAAGGCGGGCAGGAGCACCTCGAGGGTGTCGATCGAGTCGAAGACGGGTTCCTTGTCCTCCTGCAGGTCGCGGTTGTACGCGAGCGGGAGACCCTTGAGGGTCGTGAGCAGGCCGGTGAGGTTGCCGATCATGCGACCGGACTTGCCGCGCGCGAGTTCGGCGATGTCGGGGTTCTTCTTCTGCGGCATGATCGAGGACCCGGTCGAGTACGCGTCGTCGAGGGTGACGAAACCGAATTCGCGGGTGTTCCAGAGGATGATCTCCTCGGCGAGGCGGGAGATGTCGATGCCGATCTGGGCGGTGATGTACGCGAACTCGGCGACGAGGTCGCGGCTCGCGGTTCCGTCGATCGAGTTCTCGACGACGTGGCCGAAGCCGAGGTCGGTCGCGACGAGCCGGGCGTCGAGGCCGAGGGTGTTCCCGGCGAGGGCGCCGGAACCGTACGGCGAGTAGTCCGCGCGCTTGCCCCAGTCGGTGAAGCGTTCGAGGTCGCGCACGAGTGGCCAGCAGTGGGCGAAGAGGTGGTGGGCGAGGAGCACCGGCTGCGCATGCTGCAGGTGGGTGCGCCCGGGAATGATCGCGGTCTCGTTGGCCTCGGCCTGGGCGGCGAGGGCATCGATCACCGTGATCAGGTGCGCGGAGATGCTCGCGGCCTTGTCGCGGAGCAGCATCCGGATCAGGGTGGCGACCTGGTCGTTCCGGCTGCGCCCGGCGCGGAGCTTGCCGCCGAGCGGGGCGCCGACGATGTCGATCAGGCCGCGTTCGAGGGCGGAGTGCACGTCCTCGTCGCTCTCGGCAGGCTGGAAGCTTCCATCGTTGATGGCGGCGTCGAGCCGGTCGAGCCCGGCGATCATGGCGGCGAGTTCTTCGGCGCTCAGGTAACCAGCGGCGGCCAGGGCACGGGCGTGAGCCCGGGAACCCCGGATGTCGTATGGCGCGAGTGGCCAGTCGAACTGGGTCGACTTGCTCAACCGTGCGAGCTCGGGGCTCGGTCCCCCGGCGAAGCGGCCACCCCAGAGGGCGCCCGCCTCACCGGCGCGGTTGACCGGAGAATCGCCTGTCATGCTCCGGACCCTACTTGCCGGCCAGGTCGCGGCGTGCGGAGATCTTGCTCGGCAGCGACCACAGCTCGATGAACCCCTTGGCCATGCTCTGGTCGAAGGTGTCTCCGGTGTCGTAGGTGGCGAGGTTGAAGTCGTAGAGGCTCTGCGGGCTCGTGCGGCCGGTGACGACCGCGGTGCCGGCGTGCAGCTTGAGGCGGATGTCGCCGGTCACGTACTTCTGCGTCTCGTCGATGAACACGTCGAGGGCACGCTTGAGGCCGGAGAACCAGAGCCCGTCGTAGACGAGTTCTGCCCACTTGGCCTCGACGCCGCGCTTGTAGCGGGCGAGGTCGCGTTCGATGGTCATGTTCTCGAGCTCTTCGTGCGCGGCGATGAGGGCGATGCCGGCGGGGGCCTCGTAGACCTCGCGGCTCTTGATGCCGACGAGGCGGTCTTCGACCATGTCGATCCGGCCGACGCCCTGGTCGCCGGCGAGCTTGTTCATGATCTCGATGGCCTGCAGAGGCGTGACGGGCTTGCCGTCGATCGCGACGGGGACGCCCTGGTCGAAGCGGATGACGACCTCGGTCGCGTCCCGCGTGACCGTGGGGTCCTGGGTGTACGTGTAGAGGTCCTCGATCGGCGCGTTCCACGGGTCTTCGAGGAAGCCGGTCTCGACCGCGCGGCCGTAGACGTTCTGGTCGATCGAGTACGGGCTCTTCGCGGACTGCTTGATCGGCAGGTTGTGCTCCGCGGCGTAGATGATGGCCTTGTCGCGGGTCAGCGCGAAGTCCCGGACCGGGGCGAGGGAGATCAGGTCGGGAGCAAGCGCGGCGACGGCGGCCTCGAACCGGACCTGGTCGTTGCCCTTGCCGGTGCAGCCGTGGGCGACGCTGTCGGCGCCGAGCGCCTTGGCGGTGGAGGCGAGGTACTTGGCGATCAGCGGGCGGCTGAGCGCGGAGACGAGCGGGTAGCGCTTCTGGTACAGCGCGTTGGCCTTGAGGGCCGGGACGATGTAGTCGTTGGCGAATTCGTCCTTCGCGTCGACGACGATGGCCTCGACGGCGCCGCAGTCGAGCGCACGCTGGCGGATGGCCTCCATGTCTTCGCCGTCCTGTCCGACGTCGATGGCGAGTGCTACGACCTCCTTGCCGGTCGCATCCTTCAGCCAGCCGATGCCGACCGAGGTATCCAGTCCACCGGAGTATGCGAGCACAACACGTTCAGCCATGGTTCTCCCTCTAAATATCTACTAAGTCTCAGTTTACGGGTTGGTGTTGTGGCCGAGCAGCCAGACCAGCAGCGCCTTCTGCGCGTGCAGGCGGTTCTCGGCCTCATCCCAGATGATGCTCTGCGGCCCGTCGATGACGTCCGCGGTGACCTCGTAACCGCGGTCGGCGGGAAGGCAGTGCATGAAGAGCGCGTCGGGCTTGGCGCGGGCGAGCAGCGCGCTGTCGACGCGGTAGGCGCCGAGGGAGGCGACGCGTGCGGCCTTCTCCTCCTCGAATCCCATCGACACCCAGGTGTCCGTGACGACGACGTCGACGCCGGTGACCGCTTCCGCGGGGTCGGTGTAGAGGGTGATCGAGCCGCCGGTCTTCGCGGCGATGGCCTCGGCATCCGCCAGCACCTGCGGCTGCGGGGTGTAGCCGGCCGGGGAGGCGACACGGATGTGCATGCCTGCCGTCGCGCCGGCGAGGAGGTAGGAGTGCGCCATGTTGCAGGCGCCGTCGCCGAGGAAAGTCAGGGTGAGGCCGGCGAGCTCGCCGCGGTGTTCGCGGATGGTGAGCAGGTCGGCGAGGAGCTGGCAGGGGTGGAAGTCGTCGGAGAGCGCGTTGACGACGGGCACGGTGGTGCCGAGGGCCATCTCCTCTAGGCCGGCCTGGCCGTAGGTGCGCCAGACGATCGCGGCGACCTGGCGTTCGAGCACGCGGGCGGTATCGCCCGCGGTCTCCTTGCCCCCGAGCTGGCTGTTTGCGGTGCTGATGATCAGCGGGCTTCCGCCGAGGTCGGCGATGCCGACGGCGAAGGACACCCGGGTGCGGGTCGACGACTTGTCGAAGATCACGGCGACGGTCTGGGGGCCCGCGAGGGGTTTCGCCTGGAATCGGTCGCGCTTGAGCTCAACGGCCAGGTCGAGGATCTCGGCTTGTTCGGCCGGGGAGATGTCGTCGTCGCGCAGGAAATGGCGGGTCACGGGGTCACTTTCGCTGGAATGGGGGATTCTTCAGCCTAGAGGCTGGCCAGGGCGAGCCCGAATCGGCGCCCGAATTCGGCCAGCTCGGCCTCGCCGACGATGAGGGGCGGCGCGAGCCGGATGGTGGACTCGTTTGCGGCGTTGATGATGAGGCCGGCCTCGAGGGCCGCGTCGGCGAGCTTCAGGGCCACGGGCTCGGCGAGTCCGATTCCGAGCAGCAGGCCGCGGCCCCGCACCTCGAGGATGTGCGGGGAGTCGAAGCCGAGGATCAGGTCGCGGAGCTGCTCGCCGCGGCGGGCGGCGTTGGCGACGAGGCCGTCCCGCTCGATGATGCCGAGCACGGTGTTGGCGGTCGTGGTCGCGAGCGGGTTCCCGCCGAAGGTCGAGCCGTGCTGGCCGCGCTGGAACAGCTCGGACGTCGCACCGAAGGTGACGAGGGCGCCGATCGGCACCCCGCCGCCGATGCCCTTGGCGATCGAGATCGCATCGGGCAGGATGCCGTCGTGCTGGTACGCGAACCAGTCTCCGGTGCGTCCGGCACCGGTCTGCACCTCGTCGAGGATGAGCAGGACCCCGTGCCGGGTGCAGAGCTCTCGGGCGCGGCGCAGGAAGCCGTCCGGCAGGTCGATGACGCCGGCTTCCCCCTGCACGGGCTCGAGGAACAGGGCCGCGACGGTGTCGTCGATCGCGGCCTCGAGGGCCTCGAAGGTCGCGTGGATGTGCTCGACGCCGCCGGGCACCGGCAGGAACGGCGCCCGCATGGCGGGCTTGCCTGACAGGGCGAGGGCGCCCATGGTGCGGCCGTGGAAGGACTCGTGCAACGAGAGGATGCGGGTGCGCGGCCGACCGGGCTCACTCCCGATATTGAGGCGGGCGAGTTTGAAGGCCGCTTCGTTGGCCTCGGCGCCCGAGTTGCAGAAGTAGACGCGGCCGGCCGGGCCGGCCCCGGTGATGCGCTTGAGCCGTTCGGCGAGCTCGATCTGCGAGGGGGACGCGAAGTAGTTGGAGATGTGCGCGAGGGTGCCGACCTGGGCTGACACGGCGGCGACCAGCTCGGGGTGGGCGTGCCCGAGGGAGTTGACGGCGATGCCCGCGAGGAAGTCGAGGTATTCGGTGCCGTTCTCGTCCCAGACGTAACAGCCGGCGCCGCGGACGAGCATCGCGCGCGGCGGCGCGAAGGTGAGCATCATCGCCGCGGTGTATCGGTCACGCCAGCCCTCGCTGCGTTCCGCGAGCGTGGCCGCGTCGGTCGTGCCCGCGTAGGTTGCCGGTGAGTCGGTGATCGTTTCGCCTGTCATTCTCAAATCCGTCGTGTCGGTGGTGTGGTGCGGTTGGGCTCAGTTCGCCCGGGGTACTACTTCGGTGCCGATCCCGCTCCCGGTGAAGACCTCGAGCAGGATCGAGTGCGGCACGCGCCCGTCGATGATGGCCGCCTTGGCGACGCCGCCCTCGACGGCGTCGAGGCAGGCGGTCATCTTGGGGATCATCCCGGATTCCAGGTCGGGCAGCAGGGCGCGGAGCTCGGGCACTTCGATGATCGAGACGAGGGAGTCCCGGTTCGGCCAGTCGCTGTAGAGCCCGGCGACATCGGTGAGGATGACGAGCTTCTCGGCCCCGAGCGCGATGGCGAGGGACGCGGCGGCGGCGTCGGCGTTGATGTTCAGGGACTGGCCCGGGACATCCGTGTCTGGCGCGATCGAGGAGATCACCGGGATGCGGCCGGCGTCGAGCTGGGCGTGCACGGCCTCTGGGTCGACGCCGATCACGTCGCCGACGAGGCCGAGGTCGACCTCCTCGCCGTCGATCATCGTGCCGCGGCGGCGGCCCTGGAAGAGTCCGGCGTCCTCGCCGGAGAGGCCGGCCGCGAGGGGGCCGTGCTCGTTGATGTGGCTGACGAGCTCGCGGTTGATCTGGCCGGTGAGCACCATCCGCACGACGTCCATCGCCTCGGGGGTCGTCACGCGGTAGCCGCCGCGGAATTCGCTCTGGATGCCGAGGCGGTCGAGCATCGCCGAGATCTGCGGGCCGCCTCCGTGCACGACGACGGGGCGGAGGCCGGCATAACGCAGGTAGACCATGTCCTCGGCGAAGCTGCGCTGCAGCGCCTCGCTGACCATGGCGTTGCCGCCGAACTTGACGACGATGATCTTGTCGTGGAAGTGCTTGAGCCAGGGCAGCGACTCGATCAGGGTCTCGGCCTTGACCGCGGCCTCGGCCCGGGTGTTCGACTCGGCCTCGGTCGTGTCGACCTCCGCGTCGCTCGCGTGCGTTCCGGTGCCGGTGTCCGCGAGCGGATGCCGGTGCGAGGCCTTGCCGTGCGTGTGACGGGTCAACTCGAGTACGCGCTGTTCTCTTCGACGTAGGCGTGCGTGAGGTCGTTGGTCCAGATCGTCGCTTCCGCGTCCCCCGCGTGCAGGGTGATCAGCACCGTGACGGAGCGTGGCGTGAGGTCGACGAGTTCGCGGGGCTGGTCCGGCTCCCCCGCGGTGCAGACCTGCACCCCGTTGATCGTGACGTCGATGTTGTACGGGTCGAAGGCGGCATCCGTCGTGCCGACGGCGGCGAGCACGCGGCCCCAGTTCGGGTCGTTGCCGAAGATGGCGGTCTTGAACAGGTTGCTGCGGGAGACAGCGCGGGCCACGGTGACGGCGTCGGCTTCGGTCTCGGCGTTGCGCACGGTGATGGCGACGTCGTGGGCGCTGCCCTCCGCGTCGGCCTGCAGCTGCAGGGTGAGGTCCTGGCAGATCGCGGTGAGCGCGGCGGCGAATTCGGCTTCGTCCGGCGCGATGCCGCTCGCGCCAGAGCCGAGCAGGCTCACGGTGTCGTTGGTCGACATGCAGCCGTCGGAGTCGAGGCGGTCGAAGGTGATCCGGGTCGCGACCCGAAGCGCCCTGTCGAGCTGGGCGGAGTCGAGGACGGCGTCGGTCGTGATCACGACGAGCATTGTCGCGAGGCCGGGGGCGAGCATGCCTGCGCCCTTGGCCATCCCGCCGATCGACCAGCCGGCCGGCGCGGTCACGGCGGACTGCTTCGGAGTGGTGTCGGTCGTCATGATGGCCCTGGCGGCGGACAGGCCCGCTTCGGCGGACGTCGAGTCGTCCGTGCGCAGGGCGAGGGTGGCGTCCCAGATGCCTGCGGTGATCTTGTCCAGGTCGAGCTGTTCGCCGATCAGGCCGGTCGAGCAGACGAGCACCTCCCCGGCGGACACGCCGAGGCGGTCACCGACGGCCTCCGCGGTCGCATGGGTGGTCTGGAAGCCGATGCTGCCGGTGTAGCAGTTCGCACCGCCCGAGTTGAGCACGATCGCGCGGACGCTGCCGCCGCGCATGACCTGCTGGCTCCAGATCACCGGGTTCGCCTTGCAGCGATTGCTCGTGAACACGGTCGCGGCACTGGCGAGCGGGCCGAGGTTCTGCACGACGGCGAGGTCGAGTCCGCCGGACTTCTTGAGGCCGGCTGTGACGCCGGCTGCCGCGAATCCGGCGGGGGTTGTGACGCTCACGGGGCGACTCCATTCATGCTGAGGCCCAGGGTCTCGGGCAGCCCGAGGGCCAGGTTTGCGGATTGGATCGCGGCACCGGCGGTGCCCTTGGCGAGGTTGTCGACGGCGGTCACCGTGACGACGCGGCCGACGGCCTCGTCGACGGCGAGGCCGATCAGTGCGGTGTTGGCGCCGAGCACGTCGCTCGTGCGCGGGAAGTGTCCGGCCGGGAGCAGGTGCACAAACGGTTCGTCTGCGTATGCGCTCTCCCAGGCTGCGCGCACGGCGGCTGCGGAGGTGCCGGGCACGAGGCGCGCCGTCGCCGTCGCGAGGATGCCGCGGGACATCGGCACGATCACGGGCGTGAAGGAGATGGTCGGATTCACGGCGCCCGCCCAGCGCAGGCTCTGCTGGATTTCGGGAATGTGCCGGTGGGTGCCGCCGACCGCGTACGGGTTGGCGGATCCGAGCACCTCTGCGGCGAGGTTCGGGACTTTGAGGCTCTTGCCCGCACCCGATGGTCCGACGGCGAGCACGGCGACGAGGTCGGCCGGTTCGATCACGCCGGCGTGGATGCCGGGCGCGAGGGCCAGGGCGACCGTGCTCGCGTTGCACCCGGGCGCGGCGATCCGGCGGGCTCCGACCAGGCGGGAGCGCTGCTTGCCGCCACCGGGGATCGGGAGTTCGGGGACGCCGTACGCCCACGAGCCGAAGTAGTCGCCGCCGTAGAACGCCGCCCAGTCCGCTGCATCCTCCAGCCGGTGGTCCGCGCCGCAGTCGATCACGAGCGTGTCGGGCGACAGCTCCGCGCTCAGGGCACCGGATGCCCCGTGCGGCAGGGCGAGGAAGACGACGTCGTGCCCGGCGAGGTTGACGGCGTTCGTGTCCACGAGGGTGAGGTGCGCGAGGCCGCGAAGGTGCGGTTGCACGTCGATCAATCGCTGGCCCGCGTTGCTGTGCGCGGTCACCGTGCGCACCTCGAATTCAGGGTGTCCGGCGAGCATTCGCAGCAATTCTCCGCCCGCGTAACCGCTCGCGCCTGCAATTGCTACCGAAAAAGCCATGTGACAAACCTATCGCGCTGCCCCGCGCCCCCGGGAATCCGGGCGACATCGGGTCGGTTCCCGCCGGCATCCGCACCCGGCCACCCGAGCGCACGTCAGCTGCGCACGCAAGAAAGT
>NZ_JASJXJ010000126.1:0-11942 GCF_035018685.1 Cryobacterium sp. RTC2.1 | reverse complement strand
GGGGACGGCTCGGCCGGATCAGCGGGTTTCTGGGGAGCCGCGGCAACCTTGCGAACCGGGCTGGCGCGGGGCTTCTGGGTTCGGGCGACGGGGGTTCGGGCTGCCGGAGTTCGGGGTGAAGCGGTGCGCGCCGAGGTTGCGCGGTCGGGCGTCGTCTTGGCCGGACGCGCCGGAGTGGCTGCGTCGTTCGACGGGGCCGAATCGGACGCGGGCACAGTTGTGGTCGGCTCGTTGGGCTCGGAGTTGGGAGGCACGTGAGTCACCTCGCCAACCCTACCAACGACCCTCCGACAAGACTGGATGGCGGGCGCGAATCCCGCCGAAAACGCGCTCGATCCGGCCCGTTCACCGGGGCCGATTCCACGCGGCGGCACCCGAAAGGGGCACTTCGGGTAGACTGACACTTTCATGTTGGTGTGTCTGAACGGAAAAGACGAGGTGAACCACAGGCAAACTGGCTCGACATTTTTCGAACCGGGCGCAGGTAGCCCGACACTGTTAAGGAGACAAATATGGCCACCCAGGTAGTCATTTTGGCAGCGGGAATGGGCAGCAGACTGGGTCGTTCACTGCCCAAGCCGCTCACGGAACTCAGCGACGGCCGGTCGATCATGCGTCAGCAGTTCGACAACATCGAGCACGCATTCGGATCCCTGGCCCGCGTCACCATCGTCGTCGGTTACAAGCTCGAGCACATCATCGAGGCGTTCCCCCAGGCATCCTTCGTCTACAACGAGGAATATGACCAGACCAACACGTCCAAGAGCCTCCTGCGCGCCCTGCAGGCCTCCGGCGCGGGCGGGGTGCTCTGGATGAACGGCGACGTCGTCTTCGATCCCGCCGTCCTCGATCGGGCGCACGCCATGGTCGAACGCGACCAGTCTTTCGTGACGGTCAACACCTCACAGGTGTCCGAAGAAGAGGTCAAGTACACGACCGACGACGAGGGATACATCAGGGAACTCTCCAAGACCGTGACCGGTGGACTCGGAGAGGCCGTTGGCATCAACTTCATCTCCAGTGCGCACAAGGCGATCCTGGTGCGCCATCTCGCCAGGGTGAACGACCAGGACTACTTCGAGCGCGGCATCGAACTCGCGATCGAGAAGAACGGCCTGCTGATCGAACCCCTCGACATCTCCGACTTCTACGCTGTCGAGGTCGATTTCGCCGAAGACCTCGAGCGCGCGAACCTGTTCGTCTGATTCGCATTCACCCTGATTTTGTGAACATCTAGAGTGGAGTCTGTGAGTAGCTACGCAGAAGTGCGCCCTGAACAGCTCACCGCTCTCTCCCGCTACCGCCACTCACTGTGGCTCCTGACCCAGCGCGACCTGCGGGTCCGCTACTCCACCTCGTTCCTCGGCTATTTCTGGTCGATCCTCGACCCGCTCGTGATGGCCGGGATCTACTGGTTCGTGTTCACCCAGGTGTTCCACCGGGGCGTCGGGCACGAGCCGTACATCATCTTCCTGCTCAGCGCGCTGCTGCCCTGGATGTGGTTCAACGGAACCGTCTCCGATTGCACTCGCGCGTTCCTGCGCGAGGCGAAGCTGATCCGGTCGACCCGGATCCCCCGCACCATCTGGGTGAACCGGCTCGTGCTCTCCAAGGGCATCGAATTCCTCGCCTCGATCCCGGTGCTCGTGCTGTTCGCCGTGTTCGCCGGCGCCCGGCCGAGCGTCGAAATCGTGTTCTTCCCGCTCGCCATCGTGATCCAGGCGATCCTCACGGCGGGG
This sequence comes from Cryobacterium sp. RTC2.1, assembly GCF_035018685.1. NCBI lineage: Bacteria > Bacillati > Actinomycetota > Actinomycetes > Micrococcales > Microbacteriaceae > Cryobacterium > Cryobacterium sp. RTC2.1. Next base: position 10,203 of record NZ_JASJXJ010000126.1, on the reverse strand, counting down.
GTCGGCCTCATCGTCGCGCCGCTCGTCGTGTTCTTCCGCGATCTGGAACGCGCCGTCAAACTCATCCTGCGCTTCCTGTTCTACGCATCCCCGATCATCTACAGCACCCAGGACCTGCCGCACCAGCTGCACTTCTGGGCGGCGTTCAATCCCCTCAGCGGCATCTTCAGCCTCTACCGGGCGGCCTTCTTCCCCGGCAACCTCGACTGGTTCACCGTCGGCGTCAGCGCGGCCATGTCCGTCGCCTTCCTCGGACTCGGGCTGCTGGTCTTCACGCGCACCGAGCGCGCGGTCCTGAAGGAGCTGTGATGACGGGAACAGTCCGGACGCCGGGATCGGCCGTGACCGGGGCGCCTGTGATCGCCCTGGCCGGGGTCGGCATCCGTTTTCGCCGTAACCGACGCGGCAGGCGCAGCTTCAAGGACCTGTTCGCGAGCGGGGCCCGGCGCACCAGACCCGGCGAATTCTGGGCCTTGCGCGCCGTATCCTTCACGGTGCAGCGCGGAGAGGCCATCGGCGTTGTCGGTCGCAACGGCCAGGGAAAGTCGACCCTGCTCAAGCTCGTGACCGGGGTCGTCCTGCCCGATGAGGGCACTGTGCGGGTGACGGAGGGCGTCGCACCACTGATCGAGATCACCGGCGGTTTCGTCGATGACCTCACCGTGCGCGACAACGTCTATCTCACGGCGGGCCTGCACGGCATGACGAAGAAACAGATCGGCGAGCGTTTTGACGAGATTCTCGACTTCGCCGAGATCGGAGACTTCGTCGACACCCCGTACAAGCACCTCTCGAGCGGTATGAAGGTGCGCATCGCCTTCGCGGTCATCTCCCGGCTCGAGGAGCCGATCATCCTCGTCGATGAGGTGCTCGCCGTCGGCGACAAGGCCTTCCGGGAGAAGTGCTATCGCCGGATCGAGGAATTGCTCGCCGGCGGCCGCACCCTGTTCTTCGTCTCGCACAACGAACGCGACCTGCGTCGCTTCTGCGCCAGGGGCCTCTACCTCGACAAGGGCGCGCTCGTCCTCGACGGTCCACTCGACGAGGTCCTCGCCCGGTACGACGCCGATTACGGCGTGCGGCCCGCCTGAGCCGGCTCAAGGATCGACGATGGCGAGGCTGTCGCGATCGGGCGGCAGCTGTTCCTTGGTCAGGCCGGTGAGGAGGTCCCCGACCTCGAGGCTCAGCACGTCCGCGAGCCGGATCAGGGTGTGGAAGGTCGGATTCCCAGTGCCGCGGTCGATCCTGGCGTAATTGGACACGTTGAGTCCGGCCCGGTGCGCGACAGACTCCTGGTTGAGCTCGAGTTCCGTTCGGCGCTGCCGCAGGCGCAGTCCCAGCAGGCGGCTCGCTTCTGACTTCGGCTCCGGCATCCTCCATCTATAGGCTTGAAGTGGGAAAACCGCCAGTGGCCGGGGAAAAGATGTGAATACCTTCCCCTGTCAGACCGGCAACGTAAACTCGACGGAAATCGGAAGGACGGCATCGACATGGCACGAAGAGTGAAACCCCTCGTCTCGACGACCGGGGGTCTGCCGCAGGGCGGCCAGCTTCCGACCGGCATCATCCGGGGATTCGACCGGGTCATGGCCATCCACCGCCCGGCTGTGCTCGCCCACATCCGCGGCATCCGCCGGCGCTCACCGGACTCGGACCCCGCACAGATCATCAGGATCCTCGAACGCCGCTACCTCGCCATGGTCACGACCGGCGGCGCGGCCGTCGGGGCGACGGCCGTCATTCCCGGCGTCGGCACCGGGGTGACCCTCGCACTGTCCGGCGTCGAGACCGCCGGGTTCCTCGAAGCGACAGCCTTGTTCGCCCAGTCGGTGAGCGAGGTGCACGGTATTGCCGTCGACGACCCGGAGCGCGCCCGCGCCCTCGTCATGACGATGATGCTCGGCAGGGAGGGCTCCGACCTCGTCCGCCAGCTTGCCGGCCAGTTCAGCGGAACGGGTGCGGTCCGAACGGCCTATTGGGGCGAACTCGTCACCGCGAGCATTCCGCGCGCCATCATGGGTCCGCTCACCGATCGCCTGAAGAGCTCGTTCATCCGCCAGTTCGCGACCCGCGGCTCCGCGAGTTTCGTCGGCAAGGCGCTCCCCTTCGGCGTCGGCGCCGTCGTCGGCGGCGCCGGCAACCATATTCTGGGCAAGCGGGTGCTGACCTCGTCCCGGCTCGCCTTCGGCCAGCCGCCTGCGGACTTCCGTCCCGAACTCGACCCGCGCATACGCGAGGCGATCGTGCGCGAGGGCGGCGGCCTCGAGGGAGTCGGCCGTGCCGGCGCGCTGCGGGTCGCCGCCGGCCACCGCATCACCCAGCTCGGGCAGCTCGGGCACGGCACCCTCACCGTGCTCCCCCGCATGGTCCCGCGGCTGCTGCGCCGTGGCCGACCGCTGGAGTCAGGGGTTCCAGGCACCGCAACGGCGGATCACCCGGATTCGGCTCACGCGGATTCGGATCACGCGGCCGCCGGGCAGGACGTGTCTCCCCGCGAACCGGCCTCCTCTCCGCGACCGTAGCAGGCCGCTCAGGGCCGAACGGCGTCGAACCGCTCCCACTCGTCCATCAGGTGCTGCACGGCCGCGTGGAAGCGAGCGGTGGCCGCACCGGGTGCCGCGTCGCCGAAGTAGCGTTCGACCCACACACCCAACCGGGCCTCGGCCTCCGGGTCGTGCGCGAGCGCATCCACCGTGCCCACGATCGAGGAGGCGGCGGACGCGTCGAGCCATTCGCACGCCGCGAGGTACCCGCCGGTGTCGATCTCGGCAGCGGGATCGGCGGGGCGGGTGACGAGAAGGGCCTTGCCTGCGGCGAGCCGGTCGTAGACCATGGCTGAGATGTCGACGATGGCAACGTCCGCCGCCGCGAGCTGCCAGCCGAGCTCCGCACCGGTGTCGTACATGTGGTGAGCGGCGGGATCGCGGGCGTTCGCCGCCTTGATCAGGGCGATGATCCTGCGGTTGGCTGCGCCGTATGCCTCGTCGGTGACCCCGCTGCGCGGGTGCGGCCGGTAGATCAGGCGATGCCGCGACGAGGCGAGGAGCGCAGTGGCGAGTGCGACGCCGTGGCTCGCGATCGAGCCGTATGCCGCGGTGGGCCGGTCTCCTTCCCAGGTCGGCGCGTAGAGCACGACCTGCCGGTCGTCGGGAACGTACGGAAGCACGCCGCTGTAGTGGTCCGCCTGCGGGCGGCCGATGGTGATCGCCCGCTTGTCGAAGTCGTAGTCCCAGAGCACCCGGTCGAGACGGGCGAGGGCGGCGTCACCGGCGACGAAGGCGTAGTCGTACGCCTTGATCTGGTTCGTGACCATGTACATCTTGTCGCTCTCGCCATGGTTGATGAACACGTGCCAGCACCGCGGGTAGCGCATCATCTGGAAGTTCCGGGCGTTCTGGTTGACGTAGAACACGATGCGGATGTCCTGTTCCGCGACGACCCGCTCGAGGTCGGCGACCTTGCGCACGTAGGTCACCGGCACCGGGCACTCCTCGGACATCGGCAGCGCCCCGGTCCCGGTGCGGCTCAACACGATGACGGGCCAGGTCTCGGCGAGCACGGCGAGCGGCCGGTACCACTGCCGCATCTGATACAGGTTGACGGCGCCGTCGGCGAAGTAGACCGCGATCTTGAAACGGCCGAGCGGAAGCGGACCGTCCCCGAGGAGCCGGCCGGCGAGCAGTTTCTGTGCCCGGCGCGACGCGGCGACATCCTTGACCAGCTTGACGGCCAGGCCGATGTCTTTTCGAATGGTCATCCCTCCAGAGTACCGAGCACCGGGTCAGACGATGGGGGGACGGCCGGCCAGGGACATCCGCCAGACCGTGCGGGCGCTGATCGGCCGCCGCTCCCCCGGGTTGCTGCGCCAGCCCTCCCGGAATCCGGCGAGCCAGGCCCGCAGTGCCGGCCGGTCGCTGCGGAATCGCAGCAGCTGGATCGCGAGCCAGGAACCGGCGTAGACCGGGACCAGCACGGCAGGCAGGTTGCGCCGGGCGAGCCAGACCCGGTTGCGCGCGTTCAGCCGGTAGTAGTCGGCGTGCCGGGTGGGCTGGATGACGGGATGATTTGCTTCGAGGTTTCCCGCGTACCAGGTGCGCAGCCCCTGGTCCCAGACCCGCCACGCCAGTTCGATGCCCTCGTGAGCGTAGAAGAACGGTTCGGCCCAGCCTCCGGTGGCCAGGAAGACCGCACGGGGCATCACCACGGCACCTTCCCAGACCGAGAAGACGGCGCCGGACTCTGTCGCGGCTCCCTTACGGATGCGCGGAATCCAGCGGGTCGGCGCCGCCGCGCCCGTGGGATCGGTCACCCGGGGTTGCAGCAGGCCGATCGACGGGTCCGCGCGGAGCTGCGCGACCGCGCGACTGAGGAACCGGGGGTCCGGGATGCTCGCGTCGTCGTCGAGGAAGAAGAGGTACTCGCCCGTCATAAGGGGGACGCCGCGATTGCGACCGGCGGGGATGCCCAGGTTCTCCGTCAGGGCCAGCGCCTGGACGGCACCCGGTAACCCGGTCGGTACCCAGCCGTTGCCCACGCAGACCACGTCGAGGACGACCTCCTGCTGGGCGAGCACCGAGCGGATGCCGCTGGCGAGGTCATCCGGCCGGGTGCCCTGGGTGAGCACGACGACACCGACCCTCGGCAGCACGGTGTCGCTCACCGCTCAGGACCGGACGCGGCGCGACGCCATGATTGCGACGAAATGGCCGAAAAGAGCGAGGATCGACAGGGGCACGAGAGCGATGAGCACGATCCGGTCCATGAGAGGCTCGCCGACGAAACGGCCGATCACCGCGGAGGCGAAGATCAGGATCGTGAGTTCGACGGAGTGGTACAGGCGGTGGAACGGCAGGAACCGGGCGAGCCTGCGCAGCTGGGCGATCCTGCCGGGAGTCGGGGTCTGCTCACCGCGCGTGTCGGCGAGTTTGGTGAGCCCCGCGTTCGCCCTGGCGACGTGCACCATGTCGTTGAGCGCCTTGTTGAGCACGATCACGAGGGCGAGCAGCAACGCGAGAGTCGTCCAGAGGAAATCCTCCGGCGATTCGAACGGGTAGGCCGCCGCGCGAATGCCGAACGCGATCGGAATGAGCGCCTCCGTCGAGTAGTGACCGACCTTGTCGAGGAAGACCCCGGCTGGCGACGATTCGCCTCGCCAGCGCGCGACTTCGCCGTCGCAGCAGTCGACGAGCATCTGCAGCTGCCCGAGGATCAGCGCGAGCAGGGCCCCCCAGACACCGGGGATGAGCAGCGCCGCAGCGGTCGACCAGCCGACGAGGATCATCAGCGCCGTGACACCGTTCGCGGTCACGCTCGTCTTCAGCAGCAGCCAGGTGAGATACGGCGACACGTCGCGCAGGTAGAGCGAGGCCGTCCAGTGCTCGGCGTTCGCCCGCAGGCGTACCTCGGGCGGCTGCGCGACGGCCCGCAACTCGGCGATCGACGTCGGCCGGGGCTGGCGCACCCGACCGGTGGAATGTGAGTGGGATGTCATAGGTGTCTCCCGGTCCGTGCCGCGATATTGCTGGTGAGTTTCAGGTATCCGAGCAGGAAGCCGAAACCCCAGCAGAAGTGGATACAGGGCAAGACTAGAAGGAACCAGGCGCCGGAGCGCCCGCCATCAGGGCGAGTCACGACCACGGTGGCCAGGAGGACGACGAGCAGGTATCCGACCGGGGCGATCCAGCCCAGCAGCAGCCACGGTACGACGACGCCGGCGAAGCCCAGGACCACTCCGTCGGTGACGAGGAGCACCATCACGGGAGGCACGAAATAGCGGATGCCGTTGTCTGCGGGGAAGCGCCGCGCGAGTTCCCCGCGCCACATTCCGGTGGACAGCATCTGGCGGGCGAGTCTGGACAGGCTCGGTCGCGGCCGGTAGACGACGCGCAGCCTCGGTGTGAACCAGACCGTGCCACCCTGCTCGCGGAGGCGCCGATTGAGCTCCCAGTCCTGGCCGCGCTTGATGGTCTCGTCGAAGAGCCCGGCACGCAGGAGGCTGTCGCGGCGGAAGCAGCCGAGGTAGACCGTCTCTGCGGCGCCCTCCGGCCCACCGACGTGGAGGGGCGTTCCGCCGAGGCCGATCCGGGTGCCGTAAGCCCGGGCGACGGCGCGCTGGAACGGAGCGGTGGCCCGCGCGTCCATGACTCCGCCGACGTTGTCCGCCCCGGTGCGCTCGAGGGTATCGACGGCGACGCGCGCATAGTCGCTCGGCAGCACCGAGTGGGCGTCGACCCGGATCACGACGGGGTAGGCGGATGCACGGATCGCGGCGTTGAGGCCGGCAGGGGTCGATCCGATCTCGTTGGGCACGACACGGATGCGCGGGTCGAGTTCGGCGAGTTCCGCGACGAGTTCCTCCGTGCCGTCGATGCTCGGTGCAAGGGCCAGCGTGACGTCGAACGGACCGGTGTAATCCTGGCCCAGGAGGCTCGTCACCGCGGCCGGGACGTGCAGCACATCGTTGAGCACGGGCATCACGTAGGAGACACCGATCAGGGGCGCTTCGCCGGTGTGTGCTGCCTGTTCGATCGGGTGTCCATTCCGTTGCGGACTGTCCAGACTACCAGCCCACCCCTTTGGGGGCCTCCTGACGGCTGGCGCACCGGAGCGGAAACACGACTGCGCCGCCGGTCGATGACCGGCGGCGCAGGGCGTGGAAGGAGGACGGGAGCTGCTAGCTGGACAGTTCCCCGACCGTGACGGTCACGGTGTACGACTTGCCGTCGCGGACGTAGACGAGGTCGGCGGTGGCGCCGGCGGCGAGTACCCGCACCTGGGCGGTGAGATCCTTCGCGTCGGTGATCGGCACTCCGTTGAACTTCGTGACGACGTCGCCCTTCTTCAGGCCCGCCTTCTCGGCTGCGCCACCGGAGCTGACCTCGCTGACGAGGGCGCCGACCGTGCTGCTCGTGTCACTCGTCGCGCTCGTGATGCTCGCACCGAGCAGCCCGTGGGTGGCCTTGCCGTTGGCGATGAGCTCGTCGGAGACGCGCTTGGCGAGGTTCGACGGGATCGAGAAGCCGACGCCGATGCTTCCGGCAGCCGTTCCCGATGAGGAGGACCCGCCCGCGTTGGCGATGGCGACGTTGATGCCGATCAGTTCACCCTTGGAGTTGAGCAGGGCGCCGCCGGAGTTGCCGGGGTTGATCGCGGCATCCGTCTGGATTACGGAGAGCGAAATGCTGCTCGTCGTGCTCGGAGTGGTCGACTGCGCGCTTCCGTCCTTGTTCGGGAGGTCGAAGTTCCAGAAGTACGGGTTGTCCGTGCTCGGGGCCGTGGTGTCCGGCGTGTCCGTGGTGGGCGCCGCCGATGAGGCGATCGAGATGCTCCGGTTGAGGGCGCTCACGATGCCGTCGGTGACGGTTCCGGAGAGGCCGAGCGGTGCGCCGATGGCGATCGTGGTGTCGCCGACGTTGAGCTTGCTCGAGTCTGCCCAGTTGATCGGGGTGAGGCCGCTCGCGTCGGTCAGTTTGACGACCGCGAGGTCGGAGATCGGGTCTGTGCCGACGATTGTCGCCTTGTAGACCTTCCCGTCACTGGCCGTGACTTCGAGGGTCGCGTCTGCGCTCGCGCCGTCGAGTGTCACGACGTGGGTGTTGGTCAGGACATAGCCATCGGAGGTGAGGACGACTCCGGAACCGGTGCCGCCGGAGGTTCCGCTGGTCGCGTTGATGGTGACGACGCTCGGCATGGCCTTCGCGGTGGCTGCCGTGATCTGGTTGACGCTCTCGGTGTTGTTGACGACGACGGTGCTCGACCCCTGGGCCTGACTGACGGGGGTGCCGTTGCCCTGGCCTCCGGAAAGGAGCGCCATCACGCCGGCGCCGGATGCGCCGCCGATGAGGGCGCCGATCGCGAGCGCCGCAACGAGGCTGAGTCCGGCACGGCGGCGGGCCGGGTCCTTCGGATGGGGGGCCGACGACGGGCCGGTCGGTCCGTTCGGGCCGCCACCCTGGGGAGCGTAGGAGAAGGGTGCAGCCGATGCTGCGAAGTGCGGCGGGACAGAGCCGTCGGCTCCGCCGAGGGGCCGTCCGAAGGCATCCGTCGCGTAGGGAAGCGTCGGCTGGGTGATCTGGTTCGACGCGTTCGCGACGGGCTGCTGGGGAGCCTGGGCGGCCTGGACGTCTGCGGGGGCGGACGCCTGCTGGGCGACGACGCCCTGCGGCTGCTCTGCAACCGGCTGCGCGGCCTGCGGGAAGCCGACGACCTCGGTCGTGTTGTCCGCGTTCGCGGAGGGGGCCGGGTACTCGGTGGTATCGGCGGGGACGGCGGCGTTGGCCGGCTGTCCGGACGCGGCGGCCTGGCCAGCGTCGGAGGGAACGTCGGCAGCGGGACGATCTCGATTAATGTCTGGGTCCTGAGGGTGTTCGGTCATGAGGTGCTCCTTCCAAGCGATGCCAGCTTCGCGCCCGAACCTGAACGAATCCTCCGCCCAAGCTGAGAGCATTCAATGACGAAGCCGTGATGTTGCTTGGGGTGGCAGCCCAGCGACCGGGGTCGGCCGGATCGGCGCAGCAATCCTCGCCTGCGAACCGGTCCCGTGAGCCACCGACACGGGGGATGTCGTAGTTTGGAGTCATGCACGGCTCCCCCGAGACAGTTCCGACCGCGGCCATTCCGGGCGCCTGGCGCCGGACGGCCCGTGGTGCCGGCCTGCTGGGCGCCGACGGCACGATCGCCGCCACCATCTTCGCCGAGATGAGCGCGCTCGCCGTCCGCACCGGCGCGATCAATCTCGGACAGGGGTTCCCGGATGAGGACGGACCCATCGAGGTTCTCGACGCCGCCAGACAGGCCATCACGGACGGGGTCAACCAGTACCCGCCTGGCCGCGGCTTCCCCGTGCTTCTCGACGCGATCGCCCGCCACCAGCAGCGTTTCTACGGCCTCAGTGTCGACCAGGAGACCGAGGTCCTCGTGACCGCGGGGGCGACAGAGGCGCTCGCTGCGACGATCCTCGCCCTGATCGAGCCCGGCGACGAAGTCGTGACGTTCGAACCGTTCTATGACGCGTACGGCGGCCTCATCGCACTCGGCGGCGGCATCCATCGCACCGTGCGCCTGCGCACGCCGGACTTCCAGCCGGATCTCGACGAGCTCAGTGCGGTGATCACCGATCGCACCCGGCTCATACTCGTGAACAACCCGCACAATCCGACCGGGACCGTGTTCTCCCGCGAGACGCTCGAGTTCATCGTGCGGCTCGCCGAACAGCACAACGCGATCATCGTCACCGACGAGGTCTACGAACACCTCACTTTCGGTGTGCAGCACCTGCCCGTCGCGACGCTTCCGGGGGCTTTCGAGCGCACCGTGACGATCTCCTCCGGCGGGAAGACCTTCAACACGACCGGATGGAAGATCGGCTGGCTGACAGCACCCGCCGCGCTCGTGACGGCGATCCTCGCGGTCAAGCAGTTCCTGACCTACGTGAACGGTGCGCCGTTCCAGCCGGCGATCGCGAGGGGGCTCGATCTCCCGGACTCGTACTTCACGGGTATCGCGGCCTCGCTGCAGGGCAAGCGTGACGTCCTCGAGCGCGGCCTGGTCGCCGCGGGCTTCGCCGTGTCGCGCCCGAGCGGTTCGTATTTCATCGTGGCGGATGCCGCGCCGCTCGGATACGAGGACGGCGCTGACTTCTGTCGCGACCTTCCCGCCCTCGCCGGCGTGGTCGCCGTGCCGATCGGTGCGTTCTGCAGTCCGGAACACCGGCCGCAGTATGCCTCGCTCGTGCGCTTCGCCTTCTGCAAGAAGGTGGACCTGTTGGAGCAGGCTGCCGCACGGCTCGCTGCCCTGCGCCCGGCCGCCCGGTAGCGCGAGGCCGCCCGAACCGATTCGACGGAGATGCCGGGTTTTCGTAACCTGGGCGGCCGCAAACCGGCCCAGAAACTCAAAAAGTCCGTCGAATCGGTTCGGGCGAGTGTTACTCCGCGGCGGCGGCGGCGAGCGCCGGGTAGTCCGTGTAGCCGGCGGCCGTGCTGCCGTAGAGGGTCTGCGGGTCGAGGGCATTGAGCGGGAGGTCGTCGCGCCAGCGGTGCACGAGGTCGGGGTTGGCGATGACGGCGCGTCCCACGACGACGGCGTCTGCGACGTCATCGGCCAGGATGGCCATGGCCTCGGCCCGGGTCGTGACGGTGCCGAAGCCGGTGTTGATCAGGAGCGGTCCGCCGAAGCGGGTGCGCAGTCCCTGGATCAGGTCGCCGG
>NZ_JASJXJ010000125.1:0-12151 GCF_035018685.1 Cryobacterium sp. RTC2.1 | reverse complement strand
GACCAGAGCGGTGACATCGGGGGTGGGGCGCAGGTCGTTGACAAACCCGCGTCCGGAGCGCATCCGCCGGAAAAGTGTGAGGAGTCCGGCGCGAGCGTCCGGATCCAAGCCGGCCAGGACCTCGCCCACCGGACGGGTGGACAGCGCTCCCATCATCATGCGCAGGCACACGGAGGGAGCGAACCGGGCGAGCGCGTGAACCAGGCCCCAGGTGACCCTCCCGGTCACGCCGTTGAATCCGATCCGGGCTCCCAGGCGAGTGACCGGGTCCGGGTACGGAAGCCAGCCGACTGCACTGATCAGGACCAGCCGGTCGACGAGGCCGGCGTGTCGCGCGGCGAACGTTGCGGCGGTCGGCCCCCCGCCGGAAATGCCGACGACCGCCGCGACCCGGGTGATGCCCAGGTGCGCGCACAGGTCACCCACGACATCCGCGAATCCGGTCACGGTCGTCCCTGTGGACAGCGGAGTGCGACCGTAGCCGGGTCGGGAGGGTGCGAGCACGGAGTAGCCGGCGGAGGCGAAGACGTCCTCGCCGACCGCGATCCCGGCCCGGAGGTGTCCGCCATGGAAGACCACGATGACCGGGTCCGCGCGAATATCGAGCCGGTACTCGACTGGCCCCTCCGCCAGGCGCGTCGTCCGCAGCATCCGCCCGGCCTGCCTACCGCCGCACGATGGAGCGCAGCAGCCGCATTGCGACCGAGAGCGAGGCCATGTCGTCCTGTCCGAGGGCGTTGACCTCGTCGAATACGCTGCGTGAGCGGGCGAGCTTCTCGGCGTTGAGTGCCTCCCAGGCGAGGAGACGGTGTTCCGCGCTTCCCGAATCCGTCGCCTCGAGCACGGCCGTGGTGATGTCGGCGACCGTCGAGTAGAGGTCGTCGCGCAGCGCCGCGCGGGCGAGGGCCTGCCAGCGGTCCGTGCGCGGCAACGCGGTGATGCGCTCGAGCAGGTTGTCCACGCCGAACCGGTCGTAGACCGTGTAGTACACGGACGCGACGTCCCCGAGCTGTTCGCCGGACTGCGCCGCGATCTTCACAACGTCGAGCAGGGCGAAGGCCTCGAAGAGCTGGGTCCAGCGGTGGCCGAGGCCGGACGGCAGGCCCCACTCCTCCGCCTTGACCAGCAGCGACCCGAGCCGGGCCTGGTCGGCGCCGCGCACGTAGTCGCCCAGGTGCGCGCGGACGAGCGCGATCTGCGGCTTGTACTGCGCCACGACCTCGGCGACCGGTTGCGAGCCGCCGTGGTTGACCTGCCAGCGCACGGCCCGGTCGAGCAGCCGGCGGATGTCGAGGTGGATCGCCGTCCAGTGCTCCGTCGGGAACGACTTCGGCAGGGCGCTCAGCTCGGCGACCATGGTCTCGAGCTCGAAGATCTCCCGGAGCGCGACGAACGCCCGGGCGATCGCCGCGGGGGTCGCGCTGGTCTCCTCCATGGCACGGAAGGCGAAAGTCACTCCCCCGAGGTTGATCATGTCGTTCGCGACGACGGTCGCGATGATCTCCCGGCGCAGTGGATGCGTGTCGAGCTCGGCGTCGAAGCGTTCGGCGAGCTGGCGCGGGAAGTACCGGCGCAGGGTGCCGCGGAACCACGGGTCGTCCGCGAGGTCGCTGTCCCGGAGCGCGGTCGTGAGCTCGATCTTGGCGTAGGCGGCGAGCACCGAGAGCTCTGGCGAGGTGAGCCCCTGGCCGTGGTCGATCCGTTCGTGCAGCTCCGTGGTGGTCGGCAGCGCCTCGAGCTCACGCTTCAGGTCGCCGGATGCCTCGAGTGAGTCCATCAGGCGTTCGTAACTCGGGCTCCAGCTCGCGACCTTGACCCGGTCGTTCAGCAGCAGGATGTTCTGGTCGACGTTGTCCTCCAGGACCAGCCGGCCGACCTCGTCCGTCATCGCGGCGAGGAACCCGGGGCGCTCTTCCGCGCTGAGCCGGCCGGCCGCGACCATCCGGTCGACGAAGATCTTGATGTTGACCTCGTGGTCGGAGCAGTCCACGCCGGCGGAGTTGTCGATCGCGTCGGTGTTGAGCAGCACCCCGGCCAGGGCGGCCTCGATGCGGCCGCGCTGGGTGAGGCCGAGGTTGCCGCCCTCACCGACGACCTTGACGCGCAGGTCGCGGCCGTCGACGCGGATGGCGTCGTTCGCCTTGTCGCCGACCTGCGCAGCGGTTTCGGTGCTCGCCTTGACGTAGGTGCCGATGCCGCCGTTGTAGAGCAGGTCGGCCGGTGCCGTGAGGATGGCGCGGAGCAGTTCCGGCGGGCTCAGGTGCGTGACGTTCTCGGGCAGTCCGAGGACGGCGCGCACCTCCGCCGAGATCGGGACCACCTTGGCCTGCCGCGGGAACACCCCGCCGCCTGCGCTGATCAGGCTCGTGTCGTAGTCCGCCCAGGAGGACCGGGGCAGTTCGAAGAGCCGGCGCCGCTCGGCGAACGACACGGCCGGGTCGGGGTTCGGGTCGAGGAACACGTGCCGGTGGTCGAAGGCCGCCACGAGCTTGATGTGCTCGGAGAGCAGCATCCCGTTGCCGAAGACGTCTCCGGACATGTCGCCGATCCCGACGACGGTGAATTCCTCGGTCTGGGTGTCGAGGTCGAGTTCACCGAAGTGGCGCTTGACCGATTCCCAGGCGCCGCGGGCCGTGATGCCCATGGCCTTGTGGTCGTAGCCGATCGAGCCGCCGGAGGCGAAGGCGTCGCCGAGCCAGAAGCCGTAGTCGGCGGAGAGGCCGTTGGCGATGTCGGAGAACGTGGCGGTGCCCTTGTCCGCGGCGACCACGAGGTAGGAGTCGTTGTCGTCGTGACGCACGACGTTCGCCGGGGGAACGACCTGCTCACCGGCATCCGTCAGCACGAGGTTGTCGGTCAGGTCGAGCATGCCGCGGATGAAGGTCTTGTATGCGTCGATGCCTTCGGCCAGCCAGGCGGCCCGGTTGACACCGGGATCGGGCAGCTTCTTCGCGAAGAACCCGCCCTTGGCGCCGGTCGGCACGATCACGGCGTTCTTGACCGTCTGCGCCTTGACGAGGCCGAGCACCTCGGTGCGGAAGTCTTCGCGCCGGTCCGACCAGCGCAGCCCGCCGCGGGCGACCATGCCGAAGCGCAGGTGCACGCCCTCGACGCGCGGCGAGTACACCCAGATCTCGAACATCGGCTTCGGGAACGGCAGTGCCTCGATGCGGCTCGGGTCGAGCTTGATGCTCAGGTAGGGCTTGTTCTGGAAATAGTTCGTGCGCAGCGTCGCCTCGATGAGGTTCAGCAGCACCCGCAGCACCCGGTCGGCGTCGAGGGTGGCGACCTGTTCGATGGCCGTGGCGAGCTGCGCGCGCACCTCCTCGGTGCGACGGATGCGTTCGGTCTCGTCCCGCGCGGGGTCGAACCGGGCCTCGAAGAGGTCCACGAGCCCGCCAGAGACCGCGGGGTTGGCGAGCAGGGTGTCGCCGACGAAGTCGTAGGAGTTGGTGTTGCCCATCTGGCGCAGGTACTTGGCGTAGCTGCGGAGGATGACCACGCGGCGCCAGGGCATGCCTTCGCGGAGGACCAGGCGGTCGAGTCCGTCCGACTCGATGGCCCCGCTGACCGCTGCGCCGAAGGAGTCGGCGAGCAGGTCGCCGGTGCCGACCGGGTCGACGCCCGCCGGGTAGCGCAGGCCGAGGTCGTAGAGGAAGAATTCACGCCCGTCGGAGGTCTTGATCTCGAAGGGCACCTCGTCGAGAACCTCGATACCGAGGTTCTGGAAGTACGGCAGGATCTGGCTGAGGCTCTGCGACTCCATCATGTAGAGCTTCACCCGGGCGTCTTCGGCGGGCCGGTCAGCGGCGTTCGGGGAGAGGTAGACGTGCACGCCCGGGCGAGGCGAACCCGTCACGGATGCCGCGGCATCCCGCGCGACCGCACTCTTCAGGCCCGCGGCGTATGCCTCGAACCTGCTGATGTCGACGAGGGCGTCCTCGACTTCATAGTCGACCTGGTAGCTCGGCGGGAACGCCTCTGCCCAGAGGTGCGCGAGCCTCGTGTCGTGCAGCTGCTCGGTGATCCCCTCCGCCCAGGACCGCACGGCCATGGCCAGGCGGGGTTCGAGTGCCGCGGCGAGCGCGGCGACGTCGTCGGCCGTTCCGACAGCGGCCGTCTTCGGCAGGCGGATCCGGTAGAACAGGCGGGCGAGGGTGGACTCCGTCATGCGGGCCTCGAAGTCGAGGGATTCCGCGGAGAAGGTCTCGGTCAGTTCCTTCTCGATCCGGAGGCGCACCGCCGTCGTGTACCGGTCGCGGGGGAAGTAGACGAGGGCGGACATGAAGCGGCCGAACAGGTCCGGGCGCAGGAAGAGCCGGGTCCGCCGGCGTTCCTGCAGTCGCTGGATGGCGACGGCCGTTGCGACGAGGGTGGGCACGTCGATCTGGAAGAGCTCATCGCGCGGGTAGGTCTCGAGGATGCCGAGCAGGTCCTTGTCGCTGTGCGAGCCCGGCGGGAAGCCGACCTCGGCCATGACGGCATCGATCTTCTCGCGCAGGATCGGCACGTCACGCACGGAGCTCGTGTACGCGCTCACGGCGAAGAGGCCGATGAAGCGCTGCTCCCCGTTGACGTTGCCGTTGGCGTCGAAGCTCTTGATGCCGATGTAGTCGAAGTACGCGGGACGGTGCACGCTCGAGCGGGAGTTGGCCTTGGTGATCACGAGGGCGCGCCGTTCGCGGGCCATGGTGCGCCCGGCATCCGTCAGGTGCTGGATCTCGTGCCCGTCTTTCACGGCGCGCAACAGGCCGAGACCGCTGTCGTCGCGGATAGAGAGGACGTCCTCGCCGTCGACCGTCTCGAGGTCGTATTCGCGGTAGCCGAGGAAGGTGAAGTTGTCCTGGTCGAGCCAGTGCAGCAGGTCCCTGGCTTGCGCCAGGTCGGGGATGCCCTCGGCGTGCGGCAGCTTCCCGAGTGCATCGGCGATCTGCACGGACTTCGAGCGCATCGCGGGCCAGTCGTCCACGGCGGCCCGCACGTCGTGAAGCACCCGCGCGATCCCCTCGGCCAGGCGCTCGCGGGCCTCGACGCTCGCGCGGTCGATCTCGATCGCGATCCACGACTCGAGATGCGGCGAGTCCTCCTCGTTGCCGAGCAGGTGGGAGATGTCGGGCATCGCGGAGGTGTCGCCGCTCGAGACGCCCGCGTTGACCGGCATGCGGGTGACCCTGACGAGCTCGTGGGTCTCCCGGTTGCGGGTGACGACGAGCAGGGGGTGCACGACGAGGTGGATGGCCGCGTGCTGGCGGACCAGTTCGGCGTTGACCGAGTCGACGAGGAACGGCATGTCGTCGGTGACGACGTAGAGGATGCTGCGGTCGGTTTCGGTCCGGATCTCGATGTTCGCCGTCTTCGGCGGCCGGGTGAGGGCGACCTGCCAGTGGCTCTCCGCCCGTGCGCGCAGCGTGGCCGGGTCGTATTCCCTGGCATCGTCACCGAGGTGCTCGTAGTAGTCGGCGACGAAGGCCTCGGTCGTCGACGCTTCGGTGTTCGACAACGCACTGGACAGTTCGGACGACGATTTTGACGACATTGACAAAAGGCACCCATTCGCTTCTGATCCCGCTCGCTCTTGAACGAGGACCGCTTGGACCCCCATCGTAGTTTCGTTCGCCGAAGCTCGCACATCGCCCCCTGTCGATGAGTCACGAACTGCGAGCTGACCTATCGGGCTGCTATGAGTCTGCCTATACTCGCGAGAGTTGACACTCGGGCTCCACGCCGCGAATCGGATGATGTCGCTCCGGTCGCTCCTGACAACACCACACACGCACTCCACAAGGGAGTCCACCACCATGAAACTCACGTCTGCTCTGCGTGCCATCGCCCTGATGTCAGTCCTCGCCTTCGCGGGAGGCGGCGCGGTGACCGCGGTGACCGCGGCCGCCGCGGATCCGGGCGGCGGGCACGCCGCGGCATCCGTCCCCAGGAACTCCGCACAGGGCGCGCACCCGAGCGGGGTGCTGCAGGTCGCCGTCGGCCCCTCACCGTCCGGCATCACGCCGACGAGCACCTCGGGCACGCCGGGGATCGGGGGCGTGCCGACGGCCAATATCGTGGGGTCGAGCGGCACGATGAAGGACTTCCTCGTGTCAGTGCTCGGCGACGTGGATGCCTACTGGACCGGCGTGTGGAAGGACGACGGCCGCCCGGCACCCTTCGTGACCTATGCCTTCCCCGCGGCGGGCGAGGTCGTGCCGTCGATGTGCGCGCCGGGCTTCTCCGATGACATGAGCGCGTACTACTGCCTGTACGACGACAAGATCACGGTGTCGCAGAGCCTCGCCCAGAAGATCTGGGACGGAACCCTCTACGCGAACACCGACGGCACGAGGACCCATAAGACCGGCGACTTCTCGGTCGCTTACGTCGTCGCGCACGAGTACGCGCACGAGCTCCAGAACGAAATCGGCATCTTCAGCACCGCCGGTTCGATCTACCCGGTCTACAAGATCGAGCTGCACGCCGACTGCTGGGCCGGGGTCTGGGCGAAGTCGGCGGAGGACGAGGGGATCCTCGACCAGGGCGACATCAAGGAGGCCGGCCAGACGACTCTCGACCTGGGCGACTACGCCTTCGACAACCCCCAGCACCACGGCACCCCCGAGCAGCGCAACGAGGCCTTCCTGGAGGGGTACGACGGCGGTAGCGAAGGGTCCTGCGACGGCTGGCTCAACGACACGTACTGACGACACCCCTTAATGGGGGTAGACAGGAGTCGTTGAAAATAGCGGGACGCTGCAAGGCTGGACGTATGTCCGATTCTCAGCAAACAGTGAGTTCACCCCCAGAATTCGGCGGATGCAACCTCCCGCCCGCACCGCCCGTGCCGCCCGTTGCACCCGCGCCGCTCGCCCCCACGAGCAACCCCTTCGGACTGGTATCCCTCATCGTCGGCGCCGTCGCCTTCGTGGGCGCGTTCATTCCGATCGTCAATTACGTGTCCGGGTTCGCCGCCATTGCCGGGCTCGTCTTCGGAATCATCGCCGTGACCAGAAAGGGCAAGCCGAAGGGTCTTGCGAAGGGCGGAATCGCGGCATCCGGTGTCGCCCTTCTGCTGTCGATCGTGCTCGCGATCGTGTACACGATCGGCTTCGTCGCCGCCGTCAATGACGCCCAGGGCCTGAAGTCGGGCACTTCCTCGAGCGACACGTCCGGCGACAGCTCGGACTCGGGTGACAGCCTGACCGACCCCACCGAGGTTCCCTCGAACGAGGGCGAGGTCGGAACCCGCACCAACCCGGCCCCGATCGGCACGACGATCGCAACGACCGCGGACGGCGAGCCGGAGTATGAGATCACCCTCGGCGCCCCGACCCTGAACGCCGACGCGATCATCGCCGCTGAGAACCAGTTCAACGACGCCGCACCCGCCGGCATGCAGTACGCCATGCTGCCGATCACGGTCACCTATCAGGGCACCACGACCGGCACCCCCTGGATGGACCTCGACGTGTCCTTCGTGTCCGCCGCCGGCACCACGCACAGTGAACTCGACAGCTCGGTCGTCGGCCCCGCGCCGCTGTCCGACATCAACGAGCTCTACCCCGCCGGAACGGCGACCGGCAACGTCGTGATCGCCATCCCGACAGCGGATGCCGCGACCGGCACCTGGGTCATCTCGCAGTCGTTCAGCGACCAGAAGTTCTACTCGGCAGCGCAGTAGGCCCACCCTCACTGTTCCGTTGCGGAGAAAGCACCCTCGCCCACGCGACGAGGGTGCTTTCTCCGTGACTGAGGCGTTGAGGGCGCTTGTCGGGCCGCCCGGAACCACGGTTGCGGCCCGCGATGAGGGGACTACGCTCTCCGGTGGAATGATCCACTCGCGGCTTCGGCCCGCTCGGCTCCTGCCGCATGTCATTACTTCAAAGGAGAAGATGTCATGGAATACATCACGTGGTTTGCCCCCATCCTGCCCGGCAAGACCGAGGCCTGGCAGTCCTTCGCCGCGGAGATGGCCGGCGCGCGCCGCGAGGAGCACGAGCGGTCCCGGCGTCGGATGGGCCTGCATCGCGAGGTCGCCTCGCTCATGTCGACCCCGCAGGGCGACTTCGTCGCGCTCTATCACGAGGCCGACGACCTCGCCAGGATGTTCCGCGACTTCGCCACCTCCCAGGATTCCCACGACGTGTGGTTCCGGGACAAGATGATCGAGTTCCACGGCCTCACGCCCGAGATGCTGGAGGGTCCGCCGCCCGCGCGACTGGTCCTCGACTACAACGAGGAGACCTGGGCCAGGCAGGGCGCCGGCCGCGGCGAGGGGCGTGGCGAGGCCCGCACCTCCGACACCGAGTAGGACTCCGGCGCCCCGGCGGCGTCCCAGCGGCCGCTCGTAGGATGAGGGCATGCGCGCAATTCTGGTACCCGTACCCGGAGGGCCCGACGCCCTCACCCTGTCAACCGTGGCCGACCTGGAGGTCGGACCCAGGGACATCCGCATTCAGGTCGCCGCCGCCGGCGTCAACCGGGCGGATGTCTCCCAGCGGCAGGGCTACTACCCATCGCCCGCCGGGGCCCCGGCCTGGCCGGGCCTCGAGGTGTCGGGGATCGTGACGGAGGTCGGCAGCGCGACAACGCTCTTCGCCGTCGGTGACCGGGTCTGCGCACTGCTCGCGGGCGGCGGCTACGCGGCCGAGGCCGTCGTGCACGAGGAACTCGCCCTGCCCGTGCCCGAAGCGATCGACCTCGTCGACGCGGCAGCGCTGCCCGAGGCGCTCGCGACGGTCTGGTCCAACGTCTTCCTCGCGGCCGGGCTGCAGAGCGGCGAGACCCTGCTCGTCCACGGCGGGGCGAGCGGAATCGGCACGACCGCGATCCAGCTGGCCCGGCTGGCCGGCGCGCGCGTCGCGGTCACGGCAGGCTCCCCCGAGAAGCTCGCGGTCTGCCGCGACCTCGGCGCAGACATCCTGATCGACTACCGCAGCCAGGACTTCCCCGCCGAGATCGACCGTGCCACCGAGGGGCACGGCGCCGACGTGATCCTCGACATCATGGGCGGCTCGTACGCGGCGCGCAATATCGCCGCGCTCGCGCTCGACGGGCGCATCATGGTGATCGCCAACCAGAGCGGCCAGGACGCCGTCTTCAACCCGATGTACCTCATGCAGAAGCGCGGCCGCTACTGGGGCACGACCCTGCGCGCCCGTCCGTTCGCCGAGAAGGCCGCGATCATCGCAGCCCTCCGCACGGATGCCTGGCCCTGGCTCGAATCCGGGGCCTTCCGTCCCGTGATCGACAGCCGGTACCCGTTCAGCGAGGCGGCGTCCGCGCACCGCCGGATGGAGGCATCCGCCCACGTGGGCAAGATCGTGCTCGTGCCCTGACTCAGGCGAGGAAACCCAGGATCGCGACGGCGGCGGCGAGCACGAGCAGGACGACGTTGACGCCGAGCGAGGAGAGCTCGCCGCGACGCACGTGAACCGTGATGGCGCCGATCTGCAGGAGCACGAGCCCGATCGCGGCGATCGGAGTGAAGACGGGCGCGATTCCGGTGGCGAGCGGCAGGATCACGCCGAGGGCGCCGAGCAGGCCGAGCGCCCCGATCACGGTGACCTGGGGCTCGGTGAAGTCCTCGACCCACGGCATCATCGGCTGCAGTTGGGCCTTGCTGCGGACGACCTTGATACCCCCGGCCATGAGGTAGACGACGGTGAGGAGGACCGCTGTGATCCAGAGGGCGAGAGTCATGGCATCCGTTTCGTTGAGTTTCCGGTGTTTGTCTGGGAGTCTGGCAGGTGTGACGCGCCCGTGATTGTTACGATTGGTGCCTAACATCACGAGTGGTTACTTTTATACCGCACCGGCCCCACGCACTGCTCTGTGCCTTGGGCACACGGAGGTAAGAAATGGAGTTCCGCATGACGACAACGGACGTACACGCCGCCCGGATGGACGACATCTGTTCCGGCGAGGGCGACGACGGACGGGTCGTGCGCGACTTGCTCGAACACCTCGGCGACAAGTGGACCCTCCTCGTCGTGGGGATGCTCGAAGGCGGGGCAATCCGGTACTCCGAGCTCAAGAACCGGGTGCCCGGCATCTCCCAGCGGATGCTGACGCTCACCCTCAAGAAGCTCGAGCGCGACGGGCTCGTGAGCCGGGAGAGCTTCCCGGAGATCCCGCCGCGGGTCGAATACGAACTCACGCCGCTCGGACACACGCTGCTCCCGCCGGCGATCGCGTTCGCGGCGTGGGCGCACGACAGTTCCGCCGAGATCCTCGCCCGGCGGGCCGAGTTCGACGCGCGGGTGACCCGGTGATCGGGACGGGAGCGGGCGCGGGCGCGCCGACCGTGATCGAGACCACGGTCGATGAACTCGCGGCGCGCGTGCGCCGGGTGCTCGCCGGGTCGGCCGACGCTGTGCCGCGCATCCTGCTGGGGCTCTGCGGCGCGCCGGGCTCGGGCAAGTCAACGCTCGCGGCGGCGCTCGTCGAGCGGCTCGGAGCCGGGACCGCCGTGATCGTGCCGATGGACGGCTTCCACCTCGCGACCGACCTGATTCGCGGCACGCCGCTCGCCGAGCGCCGCGGCGCGATCGACACCTTCGATCCCGGCTCGTACCTGTCGCTGCTCCGCCGGCTCCGCGCCCGCGACGAGGACGTCGTCTACGCCCCTTCGTTCCGCCGCGGCCTCGAGGAGCCGATCGCGGCATCCATCGCCGTACCCCGCGGTGTGCCGGTGGTCATCACCGAGGGCAACTACCTGCTCGCCGATGCCCCCGTCTGGCGCGAGCTGCGCGGCGAACTCGACGCGGTCTGGTTCGTCGACACGCCCGACGCCGTTCGGCTGCCGCGGCTGATCGGCCGGCACGTGAGCTTCGGGCGCGACGCAGCGGATGCCGCGGCGTTCGCCCGCGGGAGCGACCAGGCCAATGCAGACCTCATCGACCGCACTCGCGAGCGGGCGGACCTGATCCTGCGGCTCGCCGACTGACCCGCATTCGGAACGCCCCGGAGTGGGTGTGGGGGCGAGCCTCCGGTTACGCCTAGGCTCAGGTGACCCGGAAGGCCGCCATGACGCCCGCACCACAGAAGCCCACCACCCTCGAAGCCAAGATCAGGCGGTTCGTCGGTTCGCTGAAGCCGCTGAGCTGGATCGGCGGCGGAATCGTCGTATTTGTCCTGCTGCTGGCTTCGATCGGAGGGTTCGGCTCCCTCCTCGTTATGGCCGGGCTGATCGGGCTCGTGACGGCCCTCTATTCTGTCGTCTCCGGTCGTGGCTCCTGGGCTGCGCTTCCCTCCCGCAAGGTGGCGGCGATTGCGCTCGCGGCAAGCCTCGTGCTCACACTGGTGGGCGGCGGCGTCCAAGCTGCGACACACCCCGCAGGGCGGCTCGCCGACACATCGGCGGCGAGTTCGAGTGCGAGCGCGACCCCGACGAGCTCGAGTTCGATCGTGAAGGCCACGGCCACGGCCACGCCCACTGCGGCGGCGTTCACCGAGGAATCGCCCGCAGACCCCGCGAGCGTCACCGCAGCCTCCGATGCCGCAACGGTCGCGATCACCGACACCTCGGCGACCAACGCCCTCGCCGTCACCCTGCTCGCGACGCTCGCCGTCAAGGGCAAGGCGCCCAAGACCGGCTACGACCGGGTCGGCGACTTCGGCACCGCCTGGCTCGACGTCGACCGCAACGGCTGCGACACCCGCAATGACGTTCTCGGCCGCGACCTCACGAGCGTCGTCAAGTCGGGAACGTGCACGGTGATGTCCGGCACGATCGTCTCCCCGTACACGAACGCGACGATTTCCTTCGTGCGAGGAGCGGCGACATCCGCCCTCGTGCAGATCGACCACGTGGTGCCGCTCGCAAACGCCTGGCAGACCGGCGCGCAGCAGCTCAGCCAGGCGCAGCGCGTCTCGCTCGCGAACGATCCGCTCAACCTGCTCGCGGTCGACGGGCGTTCCAATGAGCAGAAGAGCGACGGCGACACCGCGACCTGGCTCCCCGCGAACAAGGCATACCGATGCCACTACGTCGCCCGGCAGATCTCGGTCAAGGCGACCTACGGCCTCTGGGTGACGCAGGCCGAACGGGATGCGATGACGCGCGTCCTCGACACCTGCCCCAGCGAGCCCGCC
This sequence comes from Cryobacterium sp. RTC2.1, assembly GCF_035018685.1. Classification (NCBI taxonomy): domain Bacteria; kingdom Bacillati; phylum Actinomycetota; class Actinomycetes; order Micrococcales; family Microbacteriaceae; genus Cryobacterium; species Cryobacterium sp. RTC2.1. Next base: position 67 of record NZ_JASJXJ010000125.1, on the reverse strand, counting down.
CTCACGTCCGGATTCACGCCGGCACCGGCACCCGCGCCCGTCGTCGTCGCCCCGGCCACCGCGGCGC
>NZ_JASJXJ010000124.1:0-12171 GCF_035018685.1 Cryobacterium sp. RTC2.1 | reverse complement strand
GTTATGACTGGCTGTGGGTGCTGGGGGCGCCGCGGGCGGCGTGGGCGGGCGGGGCGGTGTTCCCGGTGTTCCGGCCGGTGCCGACGACGCCCGGACGATCAGTTCGCTCGGCAGCACGACCGAGGCAGGGGTGCCGCCGTCGATGACCTGCAGCAGCAGGTCCACCGCGGTGCGGCCCATGTCGGCGACGCTGTGCGAGATGACGCTCAGTGCGGGGTTGAGCAGCGCGAACCACTCGACGTCGTCGAAGGCGACCATGGCGAGGTCGACGCCGAGAAGCACCCCGCGGTCGTGCAGGCTGGCGATGGCGCCGACGGCCATCAGGCTGTCGGCAACGATCAGGGCGGTCGGCGGCTCGCGGAGGCCCAGCAGGGCGTGCACGCCGGCCGAGCCGCTGGCCGCCTGGTAGTCGCCGAAGTAGACGAGTGAGGGGTCGGCGCTCAGCCCGTTCTCGGTGACGCACCGGGTGAAGGCGGCGAACCGGTCTCGCCCGGTCGAGCTGGCCTGCGGCCCCGAGATATAACCGATCCGGGTGTGGCCGGCCGCAGCGAGGTGTTCAACGGCCTGGCGGATGCCGGTGGTTCCATCCGTCGTCACGCTCGGCAGGTCCATGCCCGCGATCGTGCGGTCGACGAAGACGGTGGGGATCTCACGGGCGATGAGGGAGCGGATGCTGTCGCTCCCCTCCCCGACGGGGGCGAGGATGATGCCGTCGACCCTCCGCGAGATCAGGGTGTCGAGGTACCGGTCCTGCTGGTCGGCGCGTTCGTTGGCGTTGCCGAGCAGGGTCACGTAGCCATGCAGGTTGGCCGCCTGTTCGACGGTGTGGGCGAGGTCGGCGAAGAAGGGGTTCCGCACGTCGGAAACCAGGAGGCCCAGGGCGTTCGTCCTGGCTCCGCGCAGCGCGCGGGCCTGGGCGTTCGGCCGGAAGTCGAGTTCCGCCGCGGCCGAGGCGACGCGGGCCCTCGAGGTCGGCGAGGTGGCCGGGTTGCCGGAGAGCACCCGGGAGGCTGTGGCGACGGAGACGCCGGCGAGCGCTGCGACCTCGCGGATCGTGATCGCGTTCATCATGCTCACCTCATTGTGTGATTGGGCCCTGCGTCGTGGAAACGATTCCATGGAATCGTTTCCATACTAGGTGGCTCCCCTCCCGGCTGTCAACACCCCTGCCGCACAACCCCGTTCGCCAGCCCCGTTCCCTTCCGAACGCTGCGATACTCAGGGGAGACCGCCGGCACTCGTCCGGGGGGACGAGTCCCACGCGCACGAGCGTCGGAGGCCCAGCCACCACGTGTCGTGTCACAGGAGCGGACCCCATGTCCCGCACGCCGCTGAAGCCCACCGATCTCACGCATCCGTCGCCCCCGCTCACCGGCTGGCACTCAGAGAACCACTGGCCGGCACCCGAGACCGTCGTGGTCGCCGACGACCGGATGACCGCGGACGCGGCATACCGCCTCGCCAAGTCGGGCACCGGGATGCTGTGGGCCGGCGATTTCCAGAACGCCCGGCAGCTGCTCGGCGCACTCGCCCGCCGCATCGACCACATCGACACCGCGCGCCGCCGCACGCATCCGCCGCGCCGCGGCCCGGCGGCCCTCTTCGAACGGACCAGGGCCGACGCCCACGAGCGCGCCCGGCTGCTCGGCCTCGTGCTCATTCCGCTCGACGCCGACTACACGATCGCCCTGCGGCGCGCGCCCGATGCCCGAGCCGCCTGCCTCGAGACCTACGGCCCGGCCGGCCGTGCCGCGACGGTCACGTCACTGCGCGAGCTGCTCGGCGTGATGGGCGCCCACGAGTGGCGGGTGAGGGGCGTCGTCGTCCCGGCGCTCGGCGGCAGCATCCACACGCACTACGGCGTCTTCTCGCCCGTTCGCGGAGAATACCTCGACCTCGTGCTCGCCGCGCCGCTCCCCGCGACGGCCTCGACCGGGAGCACGAGCGCGGCAACGGATGCCTCCCGCACCGCCTTCGACATCGGCACCGGCACCGGCGTGATCGCCGCGATCCTCGCCGGCCGTGGCTTCGATCGCGTGATCGGCACGGACACGTCCCCGCGCGCGCTGGCCTGTGCGCGCGAGAACGTTGCGAGGCTCGGCCTCACGACGTCGGTCACGATCGAGGACACCGACCTGTTCCCGTCCGGACTCGCCGACCTGATCGTCTGCAACCCGCCGTGGATCCCCGGAGCCGCCGTCACCGCAACCGACCACGCCGTCTACGATCCGGACGGGCAGATGCTGCAGGGCTTCCTCTCCGGCCTCTCCGGGCATCTCGCACCCGGAGGCGAGGGCTGGCTCGTGCTCTCCGACATCGCCGAGCACCTCGGGCTGCGTTCCAGGGACGCCCTGCTCGACCAGTTCGACGACGCCGGTCTCGAGGTCGTCGCACGCCTCGACACGAAGCCCGTGCACCGGAAGGCCGCCGACGCCGACGACCCGCTGCACGCGGCGAGGGCCGCAGAGGTGACCTCGCTCTGGCGACTGCGCGCGGCATCCGCCCCTGAGCGCTCCTGACAAAAAACACAAGGCGGGCAGAGAATCCTCTGCCCGCCTTGTGCGGTGAAACGTGATGCGTATTACCGGGTGACGACCGTTACTTAGCGGCGACCGTCAGGAGCGGGCTTCCGACCTGGACGTGGCCGGAGGCAGCCTGCTCGACGGGCCCGAACTTCCGGGCGTTCGTCACGAGCACCGGGGTGACGAGCGAGTAGCCCGCGTCCTCGATGATCGTGCGGTCGAAGACCACCAGCGGGGTGCCGGCTTCGACGCGGTCGCCGGCGGCGACCTTGACGTCGAAGCCCTTGCCGGCCAGGTTCACGGTGTCGATACCCACGTGGATGAGCAGTTCGACGCCGCTGTCGAGCAGCAGCCCGAAGGCGTGACCGGTCGGCTGGGCGACGAGGACCTTGCCGGCAGCGGGGGCGTAGACGGTGTCCTCTGTCGGGTCGATCCCGACGCCGGGGCCGACGATTCCCTTGCTGAACACGGGGTCAGGGACCTCGGCGAGCGGAACGACGATACCGGCGACCGGCGAACCGATCGTGGCGAGCAGGGTGGCGACGGCGGTGGCCGTTCCGGTGCTGGTCGCAGTGGCGACGCCTGCGCCTGCAGTACCGGCGGCAACCGGTGCTGCGACGGATGCGACGTGTGCGGACTTCTTGCTCGCTTCGGCTTCGTCGGCCGCAACCTGGGCGGCAACTTCCGCCTTCTGTTCCGGCGTCTGGTAGCCGGAGAGGATCACGAGGATCATCGCGGTGAAGAAGGCTGCAGCGATGGCGATCGTGTACAGCGGGATGTTGTCGAACGCGGGGATGGTCAGCAGCGAGGTGAAGACGAATGCGCTGGTCTTGACGCCGCCGCCGAGTCCGATGATGACGCCACCGACGAGGCAACCGATGAGCATGCGCGGGTAGATGCGCTTGAACCGCAGGTGGATTCCGTAGAGAGAGGGTTCGGAAATACCGCCGAGGAGACCGGCAGCGAGAGCGCCCGTCGCGGTCTGCTTCATCAAGCGGTCCTTCTCGCGAATGGCGAGGAAGAGCACACCGGCAGTGGCGCCGAAGCACGCGAAGTTCCAGGCGCCCATCGGGCCCTGGATGAAGTCAAACCCGAGGGACTGGATGTTGAGCAGCATGATCGCGTTCAGCGGCCAGTGCAGGCCGAGCGGAACCATGAACGGGTAGGCCAGCGGGATGACGACCGCGAAGATGAACGGCGAGAAATCGTTGATCGACTTGAGGAAGTTACCGAGTCCGGCTCCGCCGTACACACCGATCGGGCCGATCAGGAAGGCGGTCAGCGGGATCATGATGAGCATGCTGATGAACGGCACGAAGATCAGCTGGACGCTGGACGGAATGATCTTCTTCAGTAGCACGGTCAGGGCGGCGAGCACTCCGGCCATCAGCAGCGGCGGGAACACCTGCGAGCTGTAGTCGAACACCGTCAGCGGCAGTCCGAAGATCTGCACGACGGATGCGTGGCCGCCGAAGACGGACTCCGCACCATCGGTCTTCCCCAGGGCGGTGAAGCCCGGGAGCATGACGACGGCCATGATGCCGAAGCCGACCCACGGGTCGGCGCCCATCCGCTTGGAGGCGTTGTATGCAACCATCAGCGGCAGGAAGACGAAGACGCCCTGCCACATCAGGTTCACGAACTGCCACGACGGATCAAGGGTGACGCCGGGCGCGTTCCAGGCCGGAATGACACCGAGGGTCGCCATCAAGGCCATGAAGGTGATGAACAGCGACGCGCCCAGCAGCGCACCGAGGATGGGACGGAACGAGTCGGACAGGACCTCGAAGAACGTGTCGAGGGCGGCGAACTTTCCGCGCGGTCCCTTTGCCTTCCCCGCAGCCTTCATATCGGCGACGGAGTCGCCCTCGCTGGATCCGCCGGAGCTGATCCGCTTCATTTCGGGGAGGGCCATAATTTCGTTGTACACGGTCTCAACCGCACCACCGATGACGACCTGGTAGCGGTCGCCCGTCTGGGGGACGGCGCCGAGGACGGCGGGAATCGCCTCGACGGCCGACTGGTCGATACCGGATGCATCCTTGAGCTGGAAGCGGAGCCGGGTGGCGCAATGGGTGAGACCCACGACGTTTCCGGCACCTCCGATACTTTGAATAATCTCTGCAGCAGGTTTCGACGCCACCTTGGACTCCTTTGGGTGTGGATTAAGAACGTGTGTCTCCGGTGGCACGACTCAGGGCGACCGTGTGGGCCGGCTGAGAAAGTCGTGTGGGTTTTCACACATCATTAGCAACGTACACGATCTTTGTGCACATCTCAGCACCGGTTTTGACCGACGCTTCGAGCGCAGGGAATATGAATCGTTTCAGGATGGACCGAGGGAGATCGGGAGCGCCCGTGGGCGGTACCGGGCTGCACTGCGCGGCTTATTCACGCGCGAAACCGGCCGAACACGGCGATTCACTGCGGCAGCCCGCATGAAAACGCCGTCTGTCCCCGGATACGCTGGGGGCTCGCGCAGAGAAGCGCGTACACACCGCCGCGACCGCGGCATTCACGAGGACGGGAGGTTCCCATGTCGAATTACAGTGCAGAAGCATTGGTCGGTGAGCCCGAGGTTCTCGAGGACACGCCGGACCTCGGCAGCGCAGTCGGCACAGACGTCGCCACCACCCCGGCGTGGCTGCGACTGAAGGCCGCTGCCACGGCGATGCAGGCCATCCAGGCCAAGGACGGTTCGGTCCCCGAGCCCGCCGACCGGGCGGATGCCGCCGGCCACGTCGCCGTGATTCGCTCGGCCATCGAGGAACTCGCCCCGTACTTCGCGCACGACGCCGGCTACCTCGCGGCGCTCGGCCGCGACTTCGCCCGCTGGGCGGCCGAAGACTTCGGCATGCCCGACTTCTTCGACTCCCTGATGCAGTTCCAGCCGCAGCTGCACCGGACCGATGGCATCCGTCACCTCGTCGTCTTCCCGATGTACACCCAGAACGGCAGCACGAACCGTCTGGTCGAGGCGGTCCTGGTCGAGGTGATCTGGCCGGAGTTCGTCGCCGAACTCGAGCAGGAGTATACGAACAAGCTGTTCGTGCCGATCCGGTTCCTCGATTTCACACCCGGTTACGACACCAATTCGGCCGTGCTCTTCCCCGAGACGGTCGCGATGCGCGAGATCCCGACCTTCACCTGGGGTGCGATCTTCGCCGACCGGGAGGCCGCGCGCTTCCGCAGGGTCGTCGGTGCGGCATCCGCCATCACCCGCCTCGAGCTGCCCACCGAGGCCGCGGCGCTTCTCGACGACCAGCACCTCGCCGAGGAAACCTTCGTGATGTGGGACCTCATCCACGACCGCACCCACATGCGCGGAGACCTCCCGTTCGACCCGTTCATGATCAAGCAGCGGATGCCGTTCTTCCTCTACTCCCTCGAGGAACTGCGCTGCGACCTCACCGCCTTCCGCGAGTCGGTCACGATCGCGCGCGACGACAACGCGAGCCCGGAGGCCCGCAGGCATGCGAGCCTCGTGCAGTACGCGGTGATCTTCGACCGGATCTTCCGCTTCGCGATCAGCGGCAGCCGGGTGCGCAACTACGACGGCCTCGGCGGCCAGTTGTTGTTCGCGTGGATGCACCAGCACCACGTGCTGCACTGGACGGACACTGCGCTCAGCCTCGACTGGGACGCCGTCCCCGACGTCGTGATCGCACTCGGCGCCCGGATCGACGAACTCTACTGGGCCTCGATCGACCGGCCGAAGAAGGCGCACTGGCTCGCCGCGTACGCGATGATCGCCGAGACGCTCACGCCGAACCCGGCCTCGGCCTGGGCGCGCGGGCTCCCGCTCGACGTGCTCGCCGGACCTCCGAAGGGGTACACCGACCTCGTGCTCGACGACGAATTCCCGCTCTCGATGTTCTTCGAGGCGCTCGACAAGAAGATGAAGGCCGTCATCGAGTCGACGGCCGGCATCACCGGGCGCGACTAGGCGGGGCGGCCGACGATGACCGAAGCAGCGGATGCCGCCCGCAGGTTCGTCGCCGGCCGCACCGTGCTCGTCGCCGGTGCGACGAGTGCCGCCGGGCTGGCCGTTTCCGCGGCGCTCGCGGCTGCGGGCGCCCGCGTGATCGTCGTCGGGTCGAACCGGCAACGCCTCGACGCGCTCGTCGGGAGCGTGCCCGGCTCGTTCCCCTATGCCTGCGATCTCGCCGACTTCGCCGCCGTCACCGACCTCGCCGAACGCGTCCATGCAGACCACGGCATGATCGACGGGCTCATTCACCTCGTCGGCGGCTGGCGCGGCGGCGGCGGCCTCGCCGGCCAGTCGGACGAGGACTGGGCATTCCTGCACCGGAATATCGTGACCACGCTCCGCAACACGAGCCGCGCCTTCAACGCCGACCTGCTCGCGTCGCCGACCGGTCGCCTCGGCATCGTCTCGTCGGTCTCAGTGGAAGCGCCGGCCCCCGGCGGTGCGAACTACGCCGCGGCGAAGTCGGCGGCGGAAACGTGGACCCGCGCCGTCGGCCACGGCTTCGCGAAGGCGGCCCCACCGAGCGGCCAGACCGCCGCGACCGCGGTCTTCGTGGTCCGCGCCCTTGACGGCCTCGAACCCGAGCTCGCCGAACGGGTCGTCTCCCTCTGGGACGTGCCGGCGGCATCCGTCAACAACACGCGCATCCCCCTCGGCTGACCGCGCCACCCGACAGGTGTTGCCGCTGCGGACGACTGCGGCCGGTGTCACGGCCACTATTGTCCGAACCGGCGACAGGTAGCGGAGAGGCGCGCTAGCGTGGGCAAGCATACGGAGGAGGGGCATGCTCTCGATCGAGCACGTCAGTAAGCGGTTCGGCACCCGGCAGGTGCTGACCGACGTGAGCTTCGACATCGCCGACGGCCGACTGACCGGCTTCGTCGGCGCGAACGGCGCAGGCAAGACGACCGCGATGCGGATCATCCTCGGCGTGCTGTCGTCCGACTCCGGCGACGTCCGGCAGGGCGGGGTTCCGCTGACCGCGGATGACCGCCGCCGCTTCGGTTACATGCCCGAGGAACGCGGGCTGTACCCCAAGATGAAGATCGGCGAGCAGCTCGTCTATCTGGCCCGCCTGCACGGGCTACCCCCGGCATCCGCCCGGCGCAACGCCGCAGAGCTGCTCGAGCGCCTGGGCCTCGGCGAGCGCAGCGGCGACCTTGTCGAATCGCTCTCCCTCGGCAACCAGCAGCGTGCGCAGATCGCGGCGGCCCTCGTGCACGACCCCGAGTTCCTCGTCCTCGACGAACCGTTCTCCGGACTCGACCCGCTCGCGGTCGAGGTCGTGATGGGCGTGCTCGGCAGTTATGCCGCTCGCGGTGTCCCCGTGCTGTTCTCCTCGCACCAGCTCGACATCGTCGAACGCCTCTGCGACGACCTCGTCATCATCGCCGGCGGCGAGATCCGCGCGAACGGCCCCCGCGAGGAACTTCGCGAGCGGCACAGCAGCCCGCGCTTCGAGATCCGCACGGGTGACGACGCCGGCTGGGTCCGCACGGTGCCCGGCGTCGACGTCCTCGAGGTGAGCGGCGGTTTCGCTGTCTTCGAGGCCCAGACGGATGCCGCGAGCCAGGCCGTCCTCCGCCTCGCCCTCGAGCGCGGCCCGGTCCTCGCTTTCAGCCAGCAGCGCCCGAGCCTGGCCACCATCTTCAAGGAGGTCGTGCAGTGAGCACTCCATCGGGAACGGCCGACCGGTATCCGGCGCCGACGCTTCGGCAGAGCGTCTGGCTCGTGGCGACCCGGGAGATCGTGGCCCGGCTCCGCAGCAAGGCCTTCCTGATCTCCACGGGCATCCTTCTGCTCGTCTCGATCGGGTCCGTCGTGGCCGGCGGCATCGCGGGCCAGAACCAGACCCTGCCCAAGGTCGCGGTGGTCGGGTCCGCCGCCGCGCAGGTCGTGCGCCAGGCCGGCACGCTGGCCGCCGTCGAGGCCGACGATGTCGCCGCCGCCGAGGCCCTCGTGCGGGCGGGCACGGTGACCGCCGCGATCGTGCCGGCGGAATCGCAGGCCGGCTACCCGCTGCCCCTGCGGGTGATCGCCCTCTCCGCGACCCCGCTCGAGGTCGTCGGCGTCCTCAGCCTCCGCCCGGAGGTGACCCTTCTGGAACCATCGAAACAGGGCGAGGGCCTCGTCTACCTCGTCGCGATCGGTTTCGGGCTCGTCTTCTTCATGTCGGCGATCACCTTCGGCTCCACGATCGCGCAGAGCGTCGTCGAGGAGAAGCAGACCCGCGTCGTCGAGATCCTGATGACGACCATCCCGGTGCGGGCGCTCCTCGCCGGCAAGGTCGTCGGCAACAGCATCATGGCCTTCGGGCAGATCGTCGCGATCGGCCTGCTCGTCTCTATCGGCATGGCGGTGACCGGCCAGCACGTCCTGCTCGGCGACATCGGCCCGTCGCTCGTCTGGTTCGCGGTGTTCTTCGCGTTCGGGTTCGTGATGCTCGCCTCGCTGTTCGCGGCGACGGCGTCGATGGTGTCCCGGCAGGAGGACGTCGGCTCGGCGACCTCGCCGGTGCTCGTCCTCGTGATGATTCCCTATTTCCTGGTGATCCTGTTCAACGACAACCCCACCGTGCTCGCGATCATGTCCTATATTCCGTTCTCGGCACCCGTCGGAATGCCCATGCGGATCTTCCTCGGCACCGCCGCCTGGTGGGAGCCGCTGCTCTCGCTCGCGATCCTGCTCGCCTCCACCGCCCTCGTGATCCTGATCGGCTCCCGCATCTACGCGAATTCTCTCCTCCGGATGGGGGCACGGGTCACCTTCCGCGAGGCGCTCCGGGGCTGAGCGGATGCGCGGGCGCCGGTCCGCGAGCACATCTCACAGTGGCGGCGGAGCCGGATGCGCAAGGATGGAGGGGTGACTCAACTCCATGACCTTTCCTCGCGCGGTTTCGCCTCGGACAACTACTCCGGGGTGCACCCGGAGATCCTCGAGGCGATCGGCAGGGCCAACGGCGCCCACCAGATCTCCTATGGCGAAGACGTGTACACCGAGCGCCTCCAGGAGGTGTTCGCGCGGCACTTCGGCGAGGGCACAGAGGCCTTCCCCGTCTTCAACGGAACCGGCGCGAACGTGGTCGGCCTGCAGTCGATGCTGCCGCGCTGGGGCGCCGTCATCTGCGCCTCGACCGCGCACATCAACTCGGATGAGGGCGGCGCCCCCGAGAAGGTCGCCGGCATCAAGCTCCTCACCATCGACACCCCCGACGGCAAGCTCACCCCCGCGCTGATCGACCAGCAGGCCTGGGGCTGGGGCGACGAGCACCGCGCCCAGCCGCTCGTCGTCTCGATCACCCAGACCACCGAGCTCGGCACCGCGTACAGCATCGAGGAGGTGCGGGCCATCGCCGACCACGCGCACGCGAACGGCATGACCCTGCACATGGACGGCGCCCGCCTCTCCAATGCGGCCGCGGCGCTCGGCGTCCCGTTCCGCGCGTTCACGCGCGACGCCGGCGTCGACGTGCTGAGCTTCGGCGGCACCAAGAACGGGATGATGTACGGCGAGTGCATCGTCGTGCTCAACCCCGAGGCATCCGCCGGCCTGGTCTACCTGCGCAAGCTCAACATGCAGCTCGCCTCGAAGATGCGGTTCATCTCGGCACAGCTGATCGCGCTGCTCGACGGCGACCTCTGGCTCCGGAACGCCGGCCACGCGAACGCCATGGCCACGAAACTGCGAACCGCCCTCGACGACGGCATCGCGGACGGCTCGATCACAGGCGTCTCCTTCAGCCAGCCCACCCAGTCCAATGCCGTGTTCGCGGTGCTGCCGCCCGGCGTCGCCGACAGCCTGCGGGAGGCGTTCCGTTTCTACGACTGGAACCCGGCGACCGGCGAGGTGCGCTGGATGTGCGGCTTCGACACCGAGGAGGCCGACATCGACGCCTTCGTCGCCGCCCTCAAGGTCGAACTCGGGTCGGCTCGCGCGCTCGCGAGCGACCGGGACACCATGCAAACCCCCGAACCGGCCGAACGATGAACGCCTTCGCCAACAAGCCCTGGCTCGGCTCGTACGCCCCCGGGGTGCCGAACACCATCCCGGCCCCCTCCGACACCCTCGTCGGCATGATCGAGGCCTCCTGCCGGCTCTACGCCGACGCGATCGCGCTCGACTTCTTCGGCGGCACCACGAGCTACACCCAGCTCGGGGAGCAGATCTCGCGCGTTGCGAACGGGCTGATGCGCCTCGGCGTGAAGCCCGGCGACCGGGTCGCTCTCGTGCTGCCCAACTGCCCCCAGCACGTGGTCGCGTTCTACGCCGTGCTGCGCCTCGGCGCGATCGTCGTCGAGCACAACCCGCTCTACACCGAGCGCGAGCTGCGGCACCAGTTCGAAGACCACGGCGCCCGGGTCGCGATCGTCTGGGACAAGGTCTACGCGACCGTGCGCGACTTCCCGGCCGACCTGGGACTCCGCACCGTCGTCGCCGTCGACCTCACGGATGCGATGCCGCTGGTCAAGCGCCTCGCCCTGCGGTTGCCGATCAAGCAGGCCCGGTCCTCGCGAGACGCACTCACCGTCTCCGAGCTGCCGAAGGACGCCATCGAGTGGTCCTCCCTCGTGCGCGCCCGCAAGCTCCGCCACAACCACCCGCGACCGGCCCTCGGCGACACCGCGGTTCTGCAGTACACCAGCGGCACGACCGGCACCCCGAAGGGCGCGATCCTCACCCACTCGAACCTGCGGGCCAACGCGCTCCAGGGCGAGGCGTGGGTGCCCGGTCTCACCCCCGGCCAGGAGGTCTTCTACGCCGTCCTGCCGATGTTCCACGCCTACGGCCTCACCCTCTGCCTCACCTTCGCGATGGCGACAGGGGCCCGGCTCGTACTGTTCCCGAAGTTCGATGAGAACCTGCTGCTGGACGCCGCGAAGCACACTCCGCCGACCTTCCTTCCCGCGGTCCCGCCGATCTACGACCGGCTGGTCACCGCTGCCGAGAAACGGAACGTGAGCCTGCGGAGCATCCGCTTCTCGATCTCTGGCGCGATGAGCCTGCCCGTCTCGATCGTCGAACGCTGGGAGTCCGCCACCGGCGGGCTCCTCGTCGAGGGGTACGGCATGACCGAGGCCTCGCCGATCGCCGTCGGAAACCCGATCGGCCCGAGCCGCCGTCCAGGTACCGTTGGAGTGCCGTTCCCGAGCACAGAGATCCGCGTCGTCGACCCGAAGGACCCGTCGATCGACCGCGGTGTCGAGGAAGAGGGCGAGTTGCTCGTCCGCGGCCCGCAGGTCTTCTCCGGTTACTGGGACCAGCCGAGCGAGACCGCCAAGGTGCTCCTCGACGGCGGCTGGCTCCGCACCGGCGACATCGTGCGCGTCTCCGCCGACGGCTTCGTCACCATCGTCGACCGCATCAAGGAACTCATCATCACGGGCGGGTTCAACGTGTCGCCGTCCGAGGTCGAAGCCGCTCTGCTCTCACACCCCGACGTCGCCGACGCCGCCGTCGTGGGCATCGCGAGCAAGAACGGCGGCGAGGACGTCGTCGCCGCGATCGTGCTCACCGACGGCGCCGCGCTCGACGTCGACGCCCTGCGTGAGTACTGCCGCACCCGGCTCTCGGCGTACAAGGTGCCGCGTCGTTATTCCATGCACACGCATACTGCGCGGCCGTGTGTCGCTTTGTGTCGCGAAAGCGGGTGAATCGTCG
>NZ_JASJXJ010000123.1:0-12250 GCF_035018685.1 Cryobacterium sp. RTC2.1 | reverse complement strand
GTACGCGGCATCCGCTCACGGCTGAGCGACGGGGCGGCGACGAACGGTTGCACCATGACCCGAAAGTATCCGGCGATGACCTCGTGGACGGGGCCACAACACCAGACTGGGGACGCGTCGCCGTGCGCGACGACGGTGGAGGACGAGCCACCGAACCGCCGGAAAACTGTCGGGAAACCCGTCGGTTCGTTTAAAAAAGGGGGGCGGCACCTATTGGGGGGAACAGGTGCCGCCTCGGCATCACGCTGATTGGGGGGAACCAAACGTGATGCAGGTCAAAACTTTCGTTCGGACGAGTCCAAGTGTATAAGGAAAATCAAGATGCGCAAGTCCCCCGTGTCCTCATAAATGAGGACACGGTGACGCGGCCCCCATTCAGGGGTGACCTCGGGCGATCCCGGAGAGTTCTCCGGGGAGAGAGCCGCTCCGCAATTCCCCGCAACGTGAGTTCGCGGATCGTCAGGGTATGGTGCACGAGGGGCTTGTTACGCACCCGGCCGTCATCGCAAAGGAGCGACAAGCTATGAGCGTTCAGATCGACCACCTTCTCAACGAAACCCGCAGGTTCGCACCGACTGCCGAGTTCGCGGACCAAGCCATCGGCACCGCGCAGCTCTACACGGATGCCGCGAACGATCGCCTCGGATTCTGGGGCGATCAGGCCCGCGAGCTGCTGCACTGGCACAAGCCGTTCACCACCGTGCTCGACTGGACCAACCCGCCGTTCGCGAAATGGTTCGAGGACGGGCACCTCAATGTGGCCTGGAACTGCCTCGACCGGCACGTGCTCGCGGGCAATGGCGACCGGGTCGCGCTCTACTTCGAAGGCGAGCCAGGAGACTCCCGCGCGATCACCTACGCCGAGTTGACGGCCGAGGTGAAGCGCGCTGCGAATGTGCTGACAAAGCTCGGCGTGCAGGCCGGGGACCGGGTCGCGATCTACCTGCCGATGATCCCGGAGGCGGTGATCTCGATGCTCGCCGTCGCCCGGATCGGCGCCGTGCACTCGGTCATCTTCGGCGGCTTCAGCGCTGAGAGCCTGCGCTCACGAATCGACGACGCGAACGCGGTGCTCGTGATCACCGCGGACGGCGGCTACCGCAAGGGCCGCGTCACGCCCCTCAAGCCCGCGGTCGACATGGCGCTGACCGGTGTGCCGACGACCGTGCGCAACGTGCTCGTCGTCAAGCGCACCGGCAACGACGTGGAGTGGACCGACCGCGACCTGTGGTGGCACGACGAGCTCGCGAGCGTCGACGCCGAGCACGAGGCCGAGGGTTTCCCCGCCGAGAATCCGCTGTTCATTCTCTACACCTCCGGCACGACCGGTAAGCCCAAGGGCATCCTGCACACGAGCGGCGGGTACCTCACCCAGGTCGCCTTCACCCACAAGAACGTCTTCGACCTGCACCCCGAAACGGATGTCTACTGGTGCACCGCGGACGTCGGCTGGATCACGGGTCACAGCTACGTGACCTACGGCCCGCTCGCCAACGGGGCGACGCAGGTCCTCTTCGAGGGCACCCCGGACACCCCGCACCCGGGCCGCTGGTGGGAGATCGTCGAGAAGTACAAGGTCAGCATCCTCTACACGGCGCCCACCGCCATCCGCACGTTCATGAAGCTCGGCCGCCAGATTCCCCAGGGCTTCGACCTGTCGAGCCTGCGGCTGCTCGGCTCGGTCGGCGAACCGATCAACCCCGAGGCGTGGATGTGGTATCGCGAGGTGATCGGCGGCAACGTCGCCCCTGTCGTGGACACCTGGTGGCAGACCGAGACCGGCGCGATCATGATTTCGGCGCTTCCCGGGGTCACCGTCGCGAAGCCGGGCGCCGCGCAGGTACCGATCCCCGGGGTGTCGATCGACGTGCTCGACGAGGCCGGCGTGCACGTGGGCCACGGTAACGGCGGGCTGCTCGTCGTCACCGAGCCCTGGCCGTCGATGCTCCGCGGCATCTGGGGCGACCCGGAGCGGTTCATCGAAACGTACTGGGAGAAGTTCGGTGAGGAGAACCCGCGCTACTTCGCCGGCGACGGCGCCCGCCTCGACGAGGACGGCGATATCTGGCTGCTCGGCCGGGTCGACGACGTGATGAACGTCTCCGGGCACCGGCTCTCCACCGCGGAGATCGAGTCCTCGCTCGTGTCGCACCCGATGACGGCCGAGGCGGCCGTGGTCGGCGCGCACGACGAGACGACCGGCCAGGCCGTCGTCGCATTCGTGATCATCAAGTACAGCCACCTCGAGGAGTCCTCGCACGAGGACATCCAGGCGGTGCTGCGTGCGCACGTGACGCAGCAGATCGGCGCGATCGCCCGGCCCCGGCAGATCTTCATCGTGAACGAGCTGCCGAAGACCCGCTCGGGCAAGATCATCCGCCGCCTGTTGCAGGACGTCGCAGAGGGCCGCGAAATCGGCGACACGACGACCCTCGCCGACACCTCCGTGATGCAGGTGATCAAGAACACCCTGGGGTAGCCGGGCCGGCCGGACGAGGGGGCAGTGAGGGTTTTCACAAGCGGCCCCCCTATCGTGGGGACAATGCCTCGTCTTCCCTCGTCCGGACGCCTGGTCGCGCTCGACGCCCTCCGCGGTGTCGCCGCGGGCATTGTGCTCGTGCACCACGTCTCGATGACCGCTCCCGGCATCGCGGCCGCATACCAGTCGACCGTCGGCGTCGACACCGGTTCGGCGGGCTGGTGGTCGACCCTGACCCCGCTCAAGTTCCTCGTCGCCGGCCCCGAGTTCGTGCTGGTCTTCTTCGTCCTCAGCGGTTTCGTGCTCGTACGCTCACCGCTCGCGAGCCGGGCCGCGAGCACGGCGAACGGGCTCGCCGCCCGCGGCTACGACTGGGTGGCCTATTACCCGCGCCGCATCATCCGCCTGGCGATCCCCGTCGTCGTGTCCGTCGCCCTCGCCGCCGCGTGGATCCTCCTCGTGCCGCGTGCGGGCATCGACGTCGGCGGCAGTTGGCTCAAGCGGCAGGACAATCCCGACATCGGCCTCCCCAACCTGCTCGGCGAGGCGAGCGTCATCGGCGGCTCCGGCCGGCCGGACGTCAACCCGCCGCTCTGGTCGCTGACCTGGGAGATGTGGTTCTCGCTTCTGCTGCCGATCTGCGTGCTGCTCGCCGTCGCGACCCGCCGGCTGCCCGCGCTCTGGGCGGCGGCGTTCCTCGCCGTGAGTGCGACCGGGTACGTCACCGGCATCGAACCGCTGATGTACCTGCCCGCGTTCGGCCTCGGCGCCCTGCTCGCCGCGAACCACGAGTCACTCCGCGTCTGGGCGGCCCGGGTCGCCGCACGACGCGGCGGCACCGCCATCTGGATCGGGCTCACCGCCCTCGGCCCCGCGCTGCTCGTGTCGCACTGGCTGCTGCGCCCGCAACTCAGCGGGCTCTGGGGCGACCTGACGCTCGCGCTGCGGGTGCCCGGCGCCGTGCTCGTCGTCGCCGTCGTCGCGCTCTGGCCCCCGCTGCAGCGCCCGCTCTCCGCCCGGCCGCTGGTCTGGCTCGGCCAGGTGAGCTTCAGCCTGTACCTCGTGCACTTCCCGGTCGTCGTCGCCTTCGGCACGATGTTCGGCCCTGGCCGCTGGTGGCTCGGCGCGCTCGTCTCTGTGCCGCTCAGCCTCGCGCTCGCGCAGCTGATGTACCTGTGGGTCGAGCTGCCCTCGCAACGCCTCGCGAATTGGACGGGCCGGTGGGCGAGCGAGACGGCCGGTGCGCTACGGAGGCGCGGCGGCAGGCGAACGGATGCCGCGGCATCCGCCGCCCCCACCTCTCCCGTGCCCGAGAACGAGCGCGCGAGCGCCTAAGCGAACGAGACGATGAGCTCCACCTCGACGGGCGAGTCGAGCGGCAGCACGGCGACGCCGACTGCCGACCGGGCGTGCACGCCGCGGTCGCCGAAGATCTCGCCGAGCACCTGCGACGCCCCGTTGACGACGCCGGGCTGGCCGGTGAACCCGGGGTCGGATGCGACGAACCCGGTGACCTTGACCACCTGCGTGATGCGGTCGAGCGACCCGATCACGGCCTTGATCGCGGCGAGGGCGTTGAGCGCGCACAGGCGGGCGTACTCCTGGGCGTCCGCGGCGGGCACGAGACCGTGGCCGTCGCCGACCTTTCCGGTCTCCGGCAGCACGCCGGACACCATCGGCAGCTGGCCGGAGGTGAAGACGAGGTTGCCAGAGACGACAGCGGGAACGTAGGACGCCACCGGGGGAACCACACTCGGCAGGTCGATTCCCAGTTCGGCGAGACGCGCATCAATGATCGACACGATCAGGCCTCCTTCACGACGGGACGCTTGAGGTATGCGACGAGGCCGCCCTCCGGTCCCGGCACGACCTGGACGAGCTCCCAGCCGTCCGATCCCCAGCTGTTCAGGATGGCGGCGGTGTTGTGGATCATCAGCGGGGTGGTGAGGTACTCCCAGGCAGGCATAAGACTCCGATTCAGGCGGTTTTACAGATTTGTCCCTTACGCTCAATTGTATGTCTGCCAAAAATCGAACGGTCAGCGGCTCCCTGGGCGGTCTCCTGGGTTTCGTTGGAATGAGTGCAATCGTCGGTGTTCTCGTGACGGCCGCGGTCACTCCCGCTCTCGCTTTGTCGGGCATGGCTGCCACGAACACGATCAACGTCTTCGAGAACCTGCCCGACTACCTGAAGATCGACCAGCTCTCGCAGAAGAGCAACATCTACGCGACCACGAGCACCGGCGCCCCCTACCTCCTGACCTCGTTCTACGACCAGAACCGCGTCGAGGTCGCCTCGGATGCGATCAACCAGTTCGTCAAGGACGCCGCGACCTCCGGTGAAGACCCCCGGTTCTACGACCACGGCGGCGTCGACCTGCAGGGCACCGTCGGCGGCCTCGTCTCGACCCTCGCGGGCGGCGGCACTCGCGGTGGTTCCTCCATCACCCAGCAGTACGTGAAGAACGTGCTCGTGCAGAAGTGCGAAGTGCTCACGGATGCGCAGAAGAAGTCGGACTGTTATGACGCGGCCACCGCGACCACTCCCGACCGCAAGCTCAAGGAGATGCGCCTCGCGATCGGCGTGGAGAAGAAGTACGCGAAGGACGACATCCTCCGCCAGTACCTGAACATCACCGGCTTCGGCGGCACCGTCTACGGCATCGAATCGGCCGCGGAGTACTACTTCGGCGCGACGGCGGCGACGCTGACGCTCCCGCAGGCCGCGAGCCTGGTCGCGATCGTGAACAACCCGGTCAAGTTCCAGCTCGACCAGCCGGACAGCGCGACCAACGGCGCCGCGAACGGCTACGCCGCGAACAAGGACCGCCGCGACTACATCCTCGACCAGATGCTCAAGTACGGCAAGATCAACCAGGCCGACCACGATGCCGCGATCGCGTCGGCCATCGAGCCCAGCATCCACGAACCCTCGACCGGCTGCCAGACCGCCGGCGGCAGCGCGTACTTCTGCGACCTCGTCGTAAGTACTCTGCAGAACAACCCGGTCTTCGGCGCCGACGACACCACCCGGATGGCCAACTTCCGGCGTGGTGGGTTCAACGTCTACACGACCCTCGACTTGGACCTCCAGCAGGCTGCTGAGGCGACGATGAAGGCCAACGTCCCCGACACCTTCCCCGGCTGGGACGTCGGCGGAGTGGCCGTGAGCGTCGGTGTGGGCACCGGGAAGGTTCTCGCCATGGCGCAGAACAAGGACTACAGCCAGGACCCGGCCGTGCAAGCCACCGGCGCGAACTACACGGGGATCAATTACAACACCAACGTCGACCAGGGCGGTTCGCACGGGTTCCAGCCCGGATCGATGTACAAGGTGTTCACCCTCGCCGAGTGGTTGACCGAGGGTCACTCGCTCAATGAGCGGGTCGACTCCCGTATCAAGTCGAACTGGGGCCCCTTCCGGGACAGCTGCGCGACCGGCGGCACCGTGAGCTTCCCCGGCTACAACCCGAAGAACGACTCGTCGTCCGAGACCGGCGCCAACTACAGTGCGCTGCAGTCGACGATCGGGTCCATCAACACCGGTTTCATCGGCATGGCGAAGAAACTCGACCTGTGTGCCATCCGCAAGACCGCCGAGGCCTTCGACGTCACGCGCGCCGACGGTGCCCCGCTCGAGCAGGGTGCCTCAGCGGTGCTCGGCACCAACGAGGTCGCGCCCCTGAGCATGGCGGTCGCCTTCGCCGGCATCGCCAACAAGGGCGCCACCTGCAGCCCGATCGTGATCGACCACATCACCGGCTCCGACGGAGCCACACTCCCGGCGCCGACAAGCGACTGCCACCAGTCAGTCGACCCCAACGTCGCGGCCGGCATGACGACCGCCATGCAGCAGGTCATGGGATCGGGGGGAACTGCCGCCGCCTCGAACGCGGCCACGAGCCCGAAGGTCCCGATGATCGGTAAGACCGGTACCACCGACGGCAACAAGGACACCTGGATGGGCGGCGCAAGCAGCAAGGTCGCGACCATCGTCGGAGTGATGAGCGTCACCGGCGACAAGGACCAGCGCAACACCACCTTCGCGAGCGGCCAGGCGGCCACCGCCCGGCACCGGATGTGGCCGGTCATCATGAGCGTCGCCAACGCCAAGTACGGCGGAGACGCGTTCCCCGCCGCGACCGGAACGATCGTCAATGCGGTTCAGATCCCCATCCCGGACCTCCGCGGCAAGAGCATCAGTGAGGCCCAGTCCACCCTTGAGGCGGCCGGCTTCCTGTTCGTCGACGGCGGCCCGATTGACTCGGAGCTCCCGGGCGGCACTGTCGCCAAGACCGACCCGGCAGGAGCAACAAGCACGAGCCGCGGCTCGAGCGTGACCGTGTACACCAGCAACGCCTCGCAGATCGTCGTGCCCGACGTCGTGGGCAAGAGTGAGGGTGAGGCTCGATCGACGCTCGGCAAGTTCGCCGTCGCGAAGACGGACGGCGACACCACCGATCCGACACAGGTGGGCAAGGTCATCTCGATGTCCCCGGCGGCCGGTGGCGGAGCCAAGCCCGGTGACACCATCACGATCGTGATCGGAAGGCTCGCCGCCACCAACGGCAACGGCAAGGCGGGCGGATGAGTACCCTCGGCACCGGGGCCAAGGCCCTCCTCGTCGGCACGGGCGCGCTAGCCGCGGCCGGTGCCGGCGCGTTCGCCTGGGGATCTCTGCTCGAACGTCGGATGTTCACCCTGCGTGAGGCATCCGTGCCCGTGCTCGCCCCAGGCTCGAAACCGATCCGTGTGCTGCACATCTCGGACCTGCACCTCGCGCCCTGGCAGAAGGACAAACAGGAGTGGGTGCGCAGCCTCGCCGCGCTGAAGCCCGACCTCGTCGTCGACACCGGAGACAACCTCGGCCACACGGATGCCTTCGACGCCCTCGCGTACACGCTCGAGCCGTTCGCGGGGATCCCCGGGATCTTCGTCAACGGTTCCAACGATTTCTGGGGACCGCAGCTGAAGAATCCGTTCCGGTACTTCGGCGGACCGTCGCTGCTCAAGGCCGCCCCGCAGAACCGGCTCGACACCGACCGTCTGCACGGGATCTTCGCGAATCTCGGCTGGAACGACATCAACAATGCCGCGGAGGCTCTCGACATCAACGGCACCCACCTCGAGCTCTTCGGCGTGGACGACCCGCACATCGGACGCGATCGCCTCGACCTGATCACCCGGGCCGTCGACGACCTCCGCGGTGACGACCCGCTCGGCGACGAGACCTGGCCGGACTCCGCGGAGCACCGCGAGCCACGGCCGACGGTCACGATCGGCGTCGCGCACGCGCCGTACCGCCGGGTGCTCACCTCGTTCGTGAACCACGGCGCGCAACTGATCCTCGCGGGGCACACCCACGGCGGCCAGGTCTGCGTGCCCGGCTTCGGCGCCCTCGTCACGAACTGCGACATTCCGCGGTCTCAGGTCAAGGGGCTCAGCCTCTGGGGATCCGGACTCCGCAGCGCATACCTCAACGTTTCGGCCGGCCTCGGCACGTCGATCTACGCCCCGGTGCGCTTCGCCTGCCCGCCCGAGGCGACCCTGCTGACCCTGACCGCCTCGTCGTAGGCGGCGCTCACGGGATCCGTTCGGGGGCTGCACCGAGCATCCATGTGCATGGGGTTATACTTGACACGGCTTACGGGCCATCGGGGTATGGCGCAGCTTGGTAGCGCGCGTCGTTCGGGACGACGAGGTCGCAGGTTCAAATCCTGTTACCCCGACAGCAAAACACAGAAACGGAAAACCCCCACTCGCGAGAGTGGGGGTTTTCTGCTGTGCGCAGGGCGGGCATCCGCTTGGTGAATGCGATCACCCTCGGCCTTGACTCGCATGACTACTCGTGCGAGAGTAAACGCATGTCATCGATTCGCCTGTTCATTCTCGGCTCCCTCGCCGAGCGCGGACCGATGCACGGCCACCAGCTCCGCCTGCTCGCCGAGGAGGAGCACGTGCACATGTGGACGGACATCTCCGTCGGCGCGGTGTACGGGGCGATCAAACGCCTCGCGACCGAGGGGCTGATCAGCGTGGCCCACGTCGAGCGCGAGGGCCACTACCCCGAGCGACAGGTCTACGAGATTTCGGATGCCGGGCGCCGGGACCTCGCCGCGCTCCGGCTCGAGGGGTTGCGCACGATCGTGCTCAAGCCCGACCCGTTCGACCTCGCGATGACCCGGCTCGACCCCGACCGCCTCGATGAACTCCCCCTGATGATCGAGGCACGCCTGCTCGCCCTGCGCGCCATGCTCACCGATTCCGAAGCCACCACGGCGCACGCCCTCCCCTATCTCACCGCCAGCGAGAGTTTTGTCATGCAGCACAAGGCAGCCCGCCTGCGCGCCGAGATCGCCTGGCACGAACACCTCGTCACCGTCCTCCCCGACATCGTCGCGGACGAACTAGCCCGAAAGGCCGACTGACCATGTCAGACACCAACGCTCCGACCTCCACCGGGGCCGGCACCGGCACGCCCGGCACGCCCGGCGCGACCAACAGCCACGGCACGCCCGGCACCCGACCTCCCGTCGTGATCCCCCGCCACGCGTGGCAGGCCCTGATCGTGCTGCTGGCCGGCATGTTCATGGCGCTGCTCGACACCACGATCGTGAACGTCGCCCTGCCGACCATCCGGGAGAGCCTGAACGCCTCAGAGGCGACGCTGTCCTGGATCATCTCCGGGTATGCGCTCGCGTTCGGGCTCGCGCTCATCCCCGCCGGGCGCCTCGGCGACCGGATCGGCCACAAGTGGGTCTTCTTCACCGGGCTCGCGCTCTTCACCCTCGCGAGCCTCGCCTGCGGCCTCGCGCAGAACGACCTGCAGATGATCATCGCTCGCGTCGTGCAGGGCCTCGCCGGCGGTATCTTCGTGCCCGCCGTCACAGCAGTGATCCAGCTCCTGTTCCCGCCGATGGCGCGCGGCAAGGCGTTCGCCATCATGGGCTCGGTCATCGGCGTCTCGACCGCGCTCGGCCCGATCCTCGGCGGCCTGATCATCCAGGCGTTCGGCGACGAGAACGGCTGGCGCCTGGTGTTCTGGGTCAACCTCCCGATCGGCGTCGCGGCGCTCATCGCCGCCGTGTTCATGCTCCCCGCCGGCGCCGAGCGCGACCCGAACAAGCCGAGCTCGGGCATCGACTTCGTCGGGCTCGTGCTGCTCTCCGGCGGCCTCGTCGCCCTCCTCGTGCCGCTCATCGAGGGCCAGGACCAGGGCTGGCCACTATGGACCTACCTCACCCTCGTCGCCGGCGCGCTGCTCCTCGCCGCGTTCGGGGCCTGGGAAGTCAACTACACCCGCCGCGGCAAGAGCCCGCTCGTGCCGCCGCACCTGTTCTCGCACCCGGCCTTCTCCGGTGGAGTCGTGCTCGCGCTCGTCTACTTCGCGGCGTTCACAAGCATCTTCTTCACGATCTCGATCCTCTGGCAGGCGGGCCTCGGCCACACCGCCCTCGAGTCCGGGCTCGTCTCGATCCCCTTCGCGATCGGCAACATCGTCGGCGCCTCGCAGAGCAACCGGCTCGCGCAGCGCCTCGGCCGCACGGTGCTCGTGATCGGCGTGACCCTCGTCACGACCGGCCTGATCTGGATCTACCTCGCCCTGCTCCTGATCGGCCCGTCGATCACCAACTGGGAGCTGCTGCCGCCGCTGCTCATCGCAGGCCTCGGCAGCGGATTCTTCATCGCCCCGAACGCGCAGTTCATCGTCGCGACCGTCGACCGCGCAGAGGCCGGTGCCGCGAGCGGTGTCGTCGGCGTGATGCAGCGGGTCGGCGCCGCCGTCGGCATCGCCGTGATCGGCAGTGTGCTCTTCGGCAACCTCGTCGTCGCCGGGCCGGGGAAGGACGCGCTGGCGTCCGCATTCACGACCGCCGCGACGGATGCGATGGCCGTCAGCGCCGCGTTCAGCGTGCTGGCGCTGCTGCTCGTCTTCGTGCTGCCGAAGCGGGTCGACGCGCACTTCTAGCCCGCGGCATCCGCCCGTCGCGTCGCACGCGGCATCGCGTCGGCGTTCGACGATCGGATGCAGCGGGTCAGCCGACCCGGGTGAGCTCGGTGAACGACATGGTCGCGTTCGAACCGTTGATGCAGGTTTGGTACAGCAGGCCGTAGCCGCGCGGGATGGAGTCGGTGCGTTCGGTGTTCGCGTTGAGAACTGCGACGACCGCGCCGACCCGGTAGGTGCCCGACCGCACCCCGGTCAGCGCGATGAGAGTGCCGTCCGCCGGGAAGTGCGACCCGCCGCACGACCAGTGCTCGGCGATCACCGCGACTCCGTAGTTGCCGCTGAGGTCGACGGCACCCTGGCAGCTGTCGATCTCGGCCTGCCAGCCGCTCGTCCAGACGTATTTTGTGTAGGTGGGCACGCCCTGCGCGGCGGCGGATGCTGCCGCTTCCGCCTCCGCAACGGCCTGCGCGGCCGCGGCGACCCGTGCCGCCTCGGCAGCAACGGCCGCAGCTTCCGCGACCCGCGCCTCCTCCGCAACCCGGGCAACCTCCGCGACCCGGGCGACTTCGGCAACCCGGGCAACTTCCGCGACCCGTGCGACCTCGGCGATGCGCGCCGCTTCTGCGATCCGTTCCGTCTGCGCGGCGGTGGACTGCGTGGCGCCGAACGCGAGCCGGGCCGCCGCCCCGGGGAACCCCGGCCGAGGGGACTGCCAGTCGACGAGACCACGAGAGGGACCTTTCCGGTCGAGAGTGACCGGCACAAAGGTCACTCTCGACCGGAAAGGTGTGCGCTGCAGGTTCGCGTACCGGCCGGACCCCACGGCGCCGACCGCCGAGTCGGACGAGTCGGAGGAGCCGGAGGAGCCGGTCGCGACAGCGGCGGACGCGGAGGCGGGGTCGGGCGCGGGGGCATCCGCTGTAATGCGGGCCGCGGCGAACGTGGGCGTCGCCGCGACGAGCACGAGGCTCACGGCCCCGACGACGCGGGCACACCCGCCGACCGTTCGGCGAAACCACGACCGGTGTTGTGGCGCGTCCATAGCAACCTGCCCGTGCCGCCCCTGTTCGGGTGGGGGCGGCCCAGTCAGTAAATCCCGGTCAGCGGGACGTGACTACCCCTCAGCTTCTTCCCCGAACAGGGGTATTATGCCGCGGCGTCCGCGGGGTCCGCACGCAGGTCGGCCACGATCTCGAGCGAGCGGATGCGCCCCACAAGCGTCGCGGACTGCGCACTGAGCATGAGCTCATCGGCCCCTGTGGCATCGAGGAGCGCCGTGAGCCGGGCATCCACCTCGGCCGGGGTGCCCACGGCCTGGCGGCGATTCCGTGACGCCACGAACGAGAGCTCATACTCGGTGAAACGGTAGGCGAGCGCCTCCTCGAACGACACCGGAGCGGGCTTCTTGCCCTGCCGCATCCGCAGGAACGTGATCAGCCCGGGCAGCGACTCCCGGCGCACCACTTCGGGGTCGTCGTCGCTGATCAGCCCGACCGCGATCATCGCGTGCGGGGCGGCCAGGAACGCGCTCGGCTCGAAGTGCGCCCGGTACAGGTCGAGGGCTTCCTCGGTGTGCTCGCCCGCGAAGTGGTGCGCGAACGTGAACGGCAGCCCGAGCGCCCCGGCGAGCTGCGCGCTGAACCCGCTCGAGCCGAGCAGCCACGTCTCCGGGGCATCGCCGAGCCCCGGGTAGGCCGTGATGCCGCGCAGTGGGTTATCCGCCGCCATGCCGCCGTGGAAGAACCCGATCAGGTCCACAAGCTGTTGCGGGAAATCGTCGACACCCAGCCCGGATTCGCTCCGGCGCAGGGCGAGCGCCGT